>CAZMNB010000029.1:0-13340 GCA_964567545.1 uncultured Bifidobacterium sp.
TTCTTCGTATATTTCTGGTTTTGCATTTGCTGACGCAGCGAATGCAGCAGATGGCGGGAATGTGAGATCTTCAGTTAGTAGATTTTCAACTGAATCGCCGTGGATTTCATTGCTCATGTTTGGCGAGATTACCAGCGCATTCTTTTCCACACTAGCCAAACGCGGAAGTTTTTTTGTCAGGAAGCGCGAGGATGATTAATTCTTTATAACTCAACCAGAAAAGGATCCATATGTACTCGCAGGCCATCACGATGAGCGCCACCATTATTCAGAGCATCATTAAATTATTACTCTCCTCATCGGCGCGAACTCTCAGCGCTTATTTCGTGCGATTGCTCTTAAAAACTCTTGGTTTATAGCGGTATTTGAATCACGGGTTAATCTGTGGTGGGATAAGCCGTAAGCCTCGGGTCGGCTCAACGCAGTGCTCCTAGAGATTTACCAAACTCTGACACAGGAGACGAGAATGCCAGCAATTGTTCTTTTAGGCGCTCAATGGGGCGACGAAGGCAAAGGCAAAGCCACAGATTTATTGGGCGATCGAGTTGACTACGTAGTTCGTTATCAAGGTGGAAATAATGCGGGCCACACAGTTGTAATCGGCGACCAAAAATATGCGTTGCATTTGCTGCCCTCTGGAATTCTTTCGCCAAATGTTGTCCCAGTTATTGGTAATGGCGTTGTAATTGACCCAGGCGTTTTATTAAGTGAAATTAAAGGACTTAATGAGCGCGGTATTGATACCTCTAAATTAAAAATTTCTACCAACGCACATTTGATTACGCCGTATCACCGCACTATCGATAAAGTTTCGGAACGTTTTCTTGGTAATTCGAAGATTGGTACTACTGGTCGGGGAATTGGCCCGGCATATGCTGACAAAATAAATCGCATTGGAATTCGAATTCAAGATTTATTTGATCCTTCAATCCTGCGGCAAAAAATTGAAGGCGCGCTGCGCGATAAGAACCAAGTGCTCATAAAAGTTTTCAACCGAAAAGGATTAGAAGTCGAAGAAGTGCTTCAGGAATATTTGGAGTATGCGGAAATTCTTGCACCATATATTGCAGATACTGGGTTGCTTTTGAATGAGGCGCTGGTAGCTGGAAAAAATGTTTTGCTAGAAGGATCACAAGGAACACTTTTAGATGTGGATCATGGAACTTATCCATTTGTAACGTCTTCCAATCCAACCGCAGGTGGCGCATGTACTGGTTCTGGAATTGGACCAACTCGAATTTCACGCGTGATTGGTATCGTTAAGGCCTACACAACGCGAGTAGGTTCGGGTCCATTTCCTACCGAGTTATTCGATGAAGATGGTGAAAAATTGCGGAGCATTGGTGGCGAAGTTGGTGTGACAACTGGTCGAGCTCGACGATGCGGTTGGTATGACGCACCGATTGCAAGATATGCAGTCCGGGTAAATGGTTTAACTGATTTCTTCTTAACAAAGTTAGATGTTCTAACTGGATGGGAAAAGATTCCCGTCTGTGTTGCATATGAAGTAGATGGCAAGCGCGTTGCAGAGTTACCAGCATCGCAATCAGATTTCCATCACGCAAAACCAATTTATGAGTACCTGCCAGGGTGGAGCGAAAATATTTCGAAAGCGCGTTCGTTTGAAGAATTACCAGCTAATGCTCGCGCTTACGTGAAGTACTTAGAAGAGATCTCTGGGGCTCCTATGAGCGCAATTGGTGTCGGACCTGGTCGCGATGAAACAATTGTCTTGAAGGAGTTCATCTAAAAAATGTCCGCGAAAAAAGTTCTCGTTATCGGTGGCGCTGGATATATTGGCGCGCATGTTTGCGCAGAACTTGTCGCAGCTGGGTATGAAGTTCGAATTTATGATGACTTTTCTAATGGGCTGCGAAGTCGGATAACGGCATTCCCAGATGTTGTTGAAGCTAATATTTTAGATCGCGCTTCCTTAATAAAGGCGTTGCAAGGTGTCGATTCGGTTATTCACTTAGCGGCTAAAAAAGCGGTAGAAGAATCGGTAGCGGATCCACTTAAATATTATGAAAATAACTTCGGTGGCACGCTAAATATTTTGATGGCGATGCATGAAGCTAATGTAAAGAAAATCGTGTTCTCCTCAACAGCGGCGGTCTACTCACCATCTGATAAGTCAGCAATCACGGAGGAAGATGCGACGGTGCCGCTATCACCATATGGCGCAACAAAGTTATTGGCAGAACAATTAATTGAAGGCGTAGGCAAGGCCGAAGGCATATCCAGTATTTCACTTCGATACTTCAATGTTGCCGGTTCTGGCACAGATGCAATGGGTGATAATTCCCGCGATAATTTAGTACCAAAAGTTTATGCTGCCATAACCGAAAATAAACGACCAGAAATTTATGGAAATGATTATCCAACTCCAGATGGAACTTGTATTCGAGATTACATCCACGTTACTGATTTAGCGAAAGCCCATATTTTTGCACTGCACGCAGTCGAGAAAGAAATGATCTCTGATATTTACAATGTTGGTTCTGGCCGCGGTTACTCAGTTAAAGAAGTTATGGACGAGGTTTCAATTGCAATAGGTAAAGATTTAGATCCAATTCTTGCAATTCGTCGTCCGGGTGACTCGCCGAAGCTAATTGCTTCGATAGATAAAATCGGTAAAGAACTTGGTTGGAAACCGGAACGAACTCTTAAAGAGATGATTGCATCATCGTGGAGCGCGTGGCGCTCGGCTGGCGGTAAGCGCTAGCGATGAAAGTGCTACTCGTGGGCAGCGGCGGTCGGGAACACGCTCTCGCGAAAGCACTTACCCAAGATCCATCGTTAAGCCAATTACATTGCGCGCCGGGAAATCCTGGGATCGCGCAATTAGCAACTTTGCATCCAGTAGATATAGATAGCCCGGCATCAATTACTGCGTTAGCAATCGCTTTGGACGTTGACTTAGTTGTGATTGGCCCCGAAGCACCGTTAGTAAATGGCGCTGCGGATGCACTTCGGAAAGCTGGCATAGCTTGTTTTGGCCCTTCAAAGGCTGCGGCACAGTTAGAAGGTTCTAAAGATTTTGCTAAATCTGTAATGCGCGATGCTGGCGTGCCTACCGCAAAATTTGTAACTTGCGAAAACCAATCTGAAATCGAACGAGCGTTAGATTTATTTGGTGCGCCTTATGTTGTTAAGCATGACGGGTTGGCTGGTGGCAAAGGTGTAGTTGTTACTCACGATCGTGTAACCGCGTTACATCATGCGCTTAAATCTGCTCGAGTTGTAATTGAAGAATTTTTAGATGGTCCAGAAGTTTCACTTTTTGGTATTAGCGATGGTGAAACTGTAATCCCATTACAACCCGCGCAAGATTATAAAAGAGTATTTGATAATGATGAGGGTCCAAACACTGGTGGCATGGGAGCTTATTCACCACTGCCATGGGCACCCGATGACATTATGGAAGCTACTTTGAAAGAAGTTTTAAATCCGACAATACAAGAGATGGCAGCACGCGGCACACCTTTTATCGGATTGTTATATGCCGGGCTTTCACTAACTACTCATGGAATTAAAGTAATTGAATTTAATGCGCGTTTTGGTGATCCAGAAACGCAAGTAATTTTGCCACGGTTAAAAACTCCGCTGGCACAATTATTATTTGCAGCCGCAACTGGAGCATTGCATAACTTTGGTCCTTTGGAATGGCGTGATGAAAGTGCCGTCACAATTGTTTTAGCAAGTAAGGGTTATCCGGAAGCTCCGATTGTCGGCGATGAAATTACTGGAATTGAAGTTCGAATCGATACTGAAGTTTTTCAAGCCGGCACAAAGAGCCTAGATGGGACGCTGCGATCAAGCAGCGGTCGAGTGCTCTCCGTTACTGGACTGGGTAGCGACCTAACCGAGGCGCGTAACCGGGCATATCAATCAATCAGCAACATAACTTTAACTGGCAGTTTTTATCGCTCTGACATCGCGCTCAATGCGGCGATGGCTGAGAAGGGGAATTAAATGGGAGAGAATTCACCAATGAGCGTTCTTTCGCAACGGTATGCCTCGCAATCGATGCGCGATATTTGGTCGGCCGAAGCGAAAATTGTAGCCGAGCGAAAACTATGGATTGCGGTTATGCGTGCGCAATCTGGGTTAGGCCACGCGATTGCTTCAAATGTAATTTCAGATTATGAAAAAGTAATCAATAAAGTGGATTTAGCATCGATTGATGCTCGCGAAAAATCGCTTCGCCATGATGTGAAAGCTCGGATCGAAGAATTTAATTCACTCGCGGGCCATGAAGCAATTCATGCTGGCATGACAAGTCGGGACTTAACCGAGAATATTGAAAGTTGGCAGATTCGCACTTCACTGCTTTTAGTTCGTGATCGAGTTGTTGCACTTCTTGCCGCACTTGGTGTGCGCGCTACCGAGTTTGCAGCCCAACCAATTGCTGGCCGTTCGCATAATGTGCCGGCACAAATCACAACTTTAGGAAAACGGTTTGCTTCAAGCGCGGAAGAATTATTATTTGCATACGAACGGTTAGAGAGTCTAATTTCTCGCTATCCGATGCGTGGTATTAAAGGTCCAGTCGGAACCGCGCAAGATTCTGTTGATTTATTGGGTAGCGCGGATGCTCATTACAAATTAGAGAGTGCGATTGCAAATGAACTCGGCTTTACAGCAATTCTGGATTCCACCGGACAGATTTATCCGCGCTCATTTGATTTTGATGTTGTAACTACTTTGGTACAGCTAGCAGCAGCGCCATCATCGCTTGCAACTTCGATTCGATTAATGGCTGGCGCCGAGTTAGTTACCGAAGGTTTTAAAGCCGGCCAAGTTGGATCTTCAGCGATGCCCCATAAAATGAATACCCGTTCTTGCGAACGAGTTAATGGGCTAGCGATTTCACTTCGCGGATACGCCGCAATGGTTGGAGAATTAAGCGGAGATCAATGGAATGAAGGTGATGTTTCCTGCAGCGTGGTTCGTCGCATTGCGCTCCCAGATGCTTTTTATGCTTTCGATGGCTTGATTGAAACGATGCTTACCGTGTTGAACGAATTCGGCGCATTTCCAGAAGTTATTAATAATGAAATTGAACGTTACTTACCATTCCTGGCAACTACTAAAATATTAATGGCTGCCGTAAAAGCTGGTGTTGGTCGTGAAGTTGCGCATGAAGTTATCAAAGAACATGCGATTAAAGCCGCGCTAGATATTCGCGCCGGTAAACCAAATATGATGATTGATGCGATTGCAGAAGATTCGAGAATTCCGTTAGATAAGAGTGCCTTGCTTGCGCTGCTTGCAAAACCACTTGAATTTACCGGAGATGCCCTGGGACAAGTAAAGCGAGTTGTTGGTCGCATCGATGCGATTACCGCCGCCCATCCAGAAGCATCGAAGTACCGCCCCGGCTCTATTAGGTAGAGCGAATGCTAGATAAACCAGAGATCGCCGGATGGGAACATATCCGGAGTGGAAAAGTTCGCGAACTTTATCAAGATAAGAACGGTGACTTATTAATTGTTGCAACAGATCGGATTTCAGCATTCGATTATGTATTGCCAACATTGATTCCAGATAAAGGAAAGTTACTTACTCAACTTTCACTATTCTGGTTTGAGTTTTTATCCGATTTAGTACCAAACCACATTAAATCTCTTTTGGTTCCAAGCGAAGTGAAAGATCGCGCTGTAATTGCTTATCCGTTAACTATGTTTCCAATTGAATGCGTGGTCCGTGGCTACCTTGCCGGTTCTGGATGGGCGGAATATCAAAACGATAAGAGCGTCTGTGGGAATCTATTACCTGATGGACTCTTGGATGGAAGCCAATTACCGACTTCAATATTCACACCAGCAACTAAGGCCGAAATTGGCGATCATGATGAAAACATTTCTTTTATGCGCTCCGTTGAAATTCTCGGATCGGATATTGCCGAAGAACTTCGTTCGCTGAGCATTGCTATCTATGAGAAAGCGAGGAATTACGCAAAATCACGTGGAATTTTGTTGGCTGATACTAAATTCGAATTCGGCGTTGATATTAAGGGCGAAATAAGATTGGGCGATGAGGTTTTAACCCCGGACTCATCACGATTTTGGAATCTCAGCTCATGGCACCCCGGCGGCGCGCAGGCATCATTTGATAAACAATATGTACGTGATTGGCTAGTAAATTCGGACTGGGACCGCAAGAGCCCGCCTCCAGAACTACCCGACGATGTCGTCGAAAAAACCCAAGCTAGATATATCCAAGCTTATGAATTAATTACCGGTAGAAAGTTCAGGTAGTCAAAATGGCAAAGATAATTGTTGAAGTGATGCTGAAAGATGAAATTCTTGATCCGCAAGGTCAAGCAGTTTCTGCAGCGATGGTTCGACTTGGGTTTAATTTCATAACTGGAGTTCGTCAAGGAAAGCGTTTTGAAATTAGCATGGCATCAACACCAACAACTGATCAGATTAAAGAGATTGAAAAAGCAGCTGAAACTTTGTTAGCCAATACCGTAATTGAAAACTTCACAGTTCGGGTTGAGGGTTAATTACTTAAATGAAAATTGGCGTCGTTACATTTCCAGGTTCGTTAGATGATCGGGATGCAGCGCGCGCTATTGAACGAGCCGGCGGTCAAGCAGTTTCGCTCTGGCATAACAGCGATAACCTAAAGGAAGTTTCGGCAGTGGTATTGCCTGGCGGATTTTCATACGGTGATTACTTACGCTGTGGCGCAATTGCCGCTTTTGCACCAATCATGCAAAGCATTGTGATTGCTGCCAACCACGGCTTTCCGGTTTTAGGTATCTGTAATGGTTTTCAAATTCTCTGCGAATCCCATTTATTACCTGGCGCGCTAACTCGAAACCATGAACTGCATTTCTTGTGTCGAGATCAAAAGTTGAGAATAGAAAATAACAACACCGCATGGACTTCAGGTTTTAAATCTAACCAAGAGATCTTGATCCCATTAAAGAATGGTGAAGGCTCATATCAATGTGATGATTGGGTATTGGCTAAGTTGGAAGATGAAAACCGCGTTATTGCTAGATATATCGGGGAAGATCCAAATGGATCAAGAAATTTGATCGCTGGGATAAGTAACGAACGCGGCAATGTTGTTGGGCTAATGCCCCACCCCGAGCATGCGATCGAATCACTAACTGGGCCAAGTGAAGATGGCTTAACTTTCTTTACTTCGATTTTGCACTCGTTAGTTGGTCGATGATGAAGTTAGATACCGTTGAAATTGCGAAAAATTCACCAGAACGTATACAGCCTTTTAAAGAACTGGGTTTGAAAGATGATGAGTACGCACGAATTAAAGAAATTTTAGGTCGCCGCCCTACTTCAAGTGAGTTAGCAATGTACTCGGTAATGTGGAGCGAGCATTGCTCATATAAATCTTCGAAAATACATTTAAAACAATTTGGCGAGAAAGCGGTAAAGAGCGATGCGCTTTTAGTTGGAATTGGCGAAAATGCGGGCGTTGTCGATATTGGTCAAGGTTATGCGGTAACTTTTAAAATTGAATCGCATAACCATCCTTCGTTTATTGAACCGTATCAAGGCGCCGCAACTGGTGTTGGTGGAATCGTGCGCGATATTTTAACTATGGGCGCTCGACCAATTGCAGTTATGGATCCACTCCGTTTTGGTTTAGCAGATGCACCAGATACTCACCGAGTTTTACCTGGTGTAGTTGCCGGAATTGGTGGTTATGGAAATTGTTTAGGACTTCCAAATATCGGTGGCGAAATTGTTTTTGATGAAACTTATGCCGGCAATCCGCTTGTAAATGCGCTCTGTGTGGGCGTAATGAAACATTCGGATATTAAATTAGCAAAAGCGGCTGGTGCGGGAAATCTTGTGGTCTTGTATGGCGCAAAAACAGGCGGCGATGGAATTGGCGGCGTATCAGTATTAGCGAGTGAAACTTTTGGAAGTGCAGGTCCAGCAAAACGGCCGAGCGTTCAAGTTGGCGACCCATTTGCCGAAAAAGTTTTAATTGAATGTTCGCTAGAAATCTTTGCCGAAGATCTAGTCGTTGGCATCCAAGACCTTGGCGGAGCTGGCTTATCTTGCGCTACTAGCGAATTAGCTTCTGCTGGAACTGGCGGTATGCAGGTCTATTTGGAGCGAGTCCCGCTCCGTGATGATTCGTTAACTCCGGAAGAAATCTTAATGAGCGAATCCCAAGAGCGGATGTGTGCCATTGTTGAACCTACAAAAATAAATCGATTTCTAGCAATTTGTAAAAAGTGGGATGTGAATGCAACCGTTATCGGTGAAGTTACAGATGGCAATCGATTGAGAATTACCTGGAAAAACGAATTAATTGTTGAAGTCCCACCGCGAACTGTTGCCCATGAAGGTCCGGTCTATCACCGCCCAATTAAAAAACCAGATTATCAAGATCGAATCGTTAATGAAAAAGTCTCAGTTCCACTTCCTACTGATCCAGTCGAAATTAAGAAGGCAATTCTAAAATTAATCTCCTCACCAAATCTTGCTGATAAATCTTGGGTGACTTCACAATTTGATAAATATGTACAAGGTAATACCGTATTAGCGCAACCAGAGGATTCTGGTTTAGTTCGAATTGATGAAGTAAGTAATTTAGGAGTTGCAGTTTCCACCGACGCAAATGCGCGGTGGTCATATTTAGATCCATATGAAGGTGCAAAGTTGGCGCTAGCTGAAAGTTGTCGAAACATTGCAACTACTGGTGCCAAACCGCTAGCGGTTACTAATTGTTTAAACTTTGGATCTCCTGAAGATGCTGGCGTAATGTGGCAATTTTCAGAAACGGTTCGCGGTTTAGCTGACGCTTGTTTGGAACTTGGCTTACCTATTACCGGTGGAAACGTTTCGTTCTATAACCAAACTGGTGCGGTTGCAATATTGCCTACTCCAATAGTCGGCGTACTTGGCGTAATTCAAGATGTGCGCACCCGGACCCCAATGGGATTTACGAAAGCCGGCATGGATATTTACTTGCTCGGCCGCGCGGAAATCACACTTGCCGGAAGTGAGTGGGCTTACCTACACAACCAACGGGGTGGCGCTGCTCCAAGAGCCGAGTTAGCTCATGAAGCCCGTTTAGTTGAAGTTTTGCTCTCTGGTCAAGAACTATTTGAATCCGCACATGATTTATCCATGGGCGGTTTAGCCGCATCGATAGTTGAAGCAATTTTGAAAAATGAAATTGGTGCCTCGATTGAACTCTCCTCAATCAGCGAAGCGCTATTTTCCGAAACCCCTGGGCGAGTATTAGTTGCGGTTAATCCAAGCAGCGCAGGTGCACTATTAAAACTATCCGAATCCAAATCCGTTAACTGTAAGAAAATTGGAGTTACCGGTGGAAACGAACTTAAGATAAATAGCGAAGTTAAGATTTCAATCGCAGACCTATCTAAATCCCATACTCAAGTTTTTCCAAAACTATTTGGTAATTCAGATTCGGCGAATAGGATCTCCGCATGACCCGCCGACCCGATGGATTACTAACTCACGAACTCTTCCCGGGCGAAAAAGGGCCACAAGATGCATGTGGCGTTTTCGGAGTATGGGCGCCCGATGAAGAAGTTGCTAAATTAACTTTCTACGGTTTATATGCGCTGCAACACCGCGGTCAAGAATCTGCCGGAATAGCAACCAGCGATGGCGAGCGAATTCTAATTTTTAAAGATATGGGTTTAGTTTCACAAGTATTTACTGAATCAGATTTAATTTCGCTAACTGGAAAGTTAGCAATTGGACATTGCCGATACTCAACTACGGGATCTAGTACTTGGATAAATGCACAACCAACTATTCGCTCGACCGAGAATGGATCAATTGCGTTAGCCCACAACGGAAATTTGACTAATACTGGAGAACTCGCAGAACGCGTTGCGCGAGAACACCCCGATCAACATGCGGAAGGCCGTGGTGCTACTACGGATACTGAAATTATGATCGCGTTATTAGCTGGACATAAATCAAAGAATTTTGATGCAAGTGTGTTAGAAGTTTTGCCCATGTTAGAAGGTGCATTCGCATTGGTCTTTATGGATGAGCACACTCTCTATGCAGCCCGCGATCGAAACGGTATTCGTCCGCTAGTAATTGGAAAGTTAGAACGAGGCTGGGTAGTTGCATCGGAAACTGCAGCGCTAGACATTGTTGGTGCTTCATATGTTCGAGAAGTTGAACCAGGTGAATTTATTGCAATTAATGAAAATGGGTTACGCACATATACCTGGGCCAAACCAGAACCAAAAGGTTGCATATTTGAATATGTTTATTTAGCAAGACCAGACACCACAATTGCAAATCGCGGAGTTCATATAACTCGGGTTGCAGTTGGCGAGCAACTTGCCAAAGAACATCCAGTCGAAGCAGATTTAGTCATTCCAGTTCCAGAATCTGGCACACCCGCAGCGGTTGGTTATGCAAAAGCATCCGGAATTCCTTATGGCGCTGGTTTGGTTAAAAATTCTTATGTCGGTCGAACTTTTATTCAACCTAGCCAAACCATTCGCCAATTAGGTATTCGGTTAAAGTTAAACCCGCTTCGTGAAGTTATTGAAGGAAAGCGAATTGTCGTAGTCGATGATTCAATTGTTCGTGGAAATACCCAACGCGCGATTGTTCGGATGCTCCGTGAAGCTGGTGCGTTAGAAATTCATGTGCGAATTTCTTCGCCACCAGTTAAATGGCCTTGTTATTACGGCATCGATTTTGCATCCAGAGCGGAGTTAATTGCTGCTGGGCTTGAGATTGAAGATATTCGCCGCTCAATTGGGGCGGATTCGCTCGGTTATGTCTCACTCGAAGGCTTGATTGCGGCTACAACAATTGCCGAAAATAATTTATGTACTGCATGTTTTACCGGTAAATATCCAATCACAATTCCTGAGGATTTATCTGCCGGGAAAAATATTTTAGAGCTCACTCCGATTGAGAATTTGTAATGAGTACATATTCGCAAGCTGGGGTAGATATCGATGCGGGCGATCGCGCCGTTGAATTGATGAAATCTCATATTGCAAAAGCAACTCGTTCCGAGGTTGTTGGCGGCATCGGCGGCTTTGCTGGATTGTTTGATGCCAGCGCATTGAAAAATATGAAGAAACCGTTGCTGGCAACATCTACAGATGGCGTAGGAACTAAAACCGAATTCGCCAGGCTCTTAGGCAAGTACGACACCATCGGTGAAGATTTAGTTGCGATGGTGGTTGATGATCTTGTGGTCTGCGGCGCAGAACCACTTTTCATGACTGATTACATTGCGGTCGGAAAAGTTGTGCCAGAGAAAATTGCCGAAATTGTTAGGGGAATTGCGAATGGTTGCGAGAAAGCAAACACCGCTTTAATTGGCGGCGAAACTGCTGAACATCCTGGGCTAATGACAGAGGATGAATTCGATATTGCCGGAGCTGCAACCGGAGTCGTTGATGCTGAAAATTTGTTAGGTGCAGAGCGAGTTAAAGCGGGCGATTTATTGCTAGCGATGCCCTCTTCTGGTTTTCACGCTAACGGCTATTCGCTTATTCGCCACATCATAAAAGCCAATAACTTCCAATTTGATTACTTTATCAGCGAATATCAGATGACAATGGGTGAGGTTGTTTTGACTCCGACTGAGATTTACGCACGCGATTGTTTAGTTTTGATAAAAGCGCTCGGTGAAAAAATTCGCGGCTTCTCGCATATTACCGGCGGCGGAATTGCGGAGAATACAGCGCGGGTAATTCCAAAAGGTCTCACCGCAATTTACGACCGTTCGACATGGCAACTGCCAATTGCTATGGAGTTTTTCGCAAAACATGGAAGCGTCCCGCAATTGGATATGGAGCGCACTTGGAATTGCGGAATCGGGATGGTTGCGATTATTGACCCTTCGGTTGCCGACTTGGCGGCACGAAGCCTTGCTGCGCGCGGTATGAAGAGTTGGATTGCTGGTGAAGTTAAGAAAAGTGGCGAGAATAATGGCTCGTCGCTTATCAATAATTACGCCAAATAAAACTACAATTTCTCCAGGTTCGAGGGATTGAGGACGCAAAATGGCAAAGCAACCAAAAGCTAAAGTTAAGCAAGTTCGTACCTCTAAGAACTTTCGCTTAAAACTTTTCCTAATCCCATTAACCGCATTCCTAATAAAAATAATCTGGATTGCCACCACAAAAAATCACGGGATGCTCGGCGCAGATGGTGAGAATTATTTAAAAGCAGTTGAAGGTATTTGGAAAGACGGGATCTTCTCTACTGAAACTAACCTCCATTATTGGCCGGCTGGATATTCCATATTTCTTGTAATTTGTAGCTTGGTGAGCAAAACTGCGATTTTGCCATTAACTGCCATTATCCAATCGCTAATTTACTTATTAGGCTGTGCCTATTTTGTTGATCAATTACGCGGTACCCGAATTGTGAAATTTGCCTACCCATCAGCCCTAATTTTAGCTTTTAACCCAACGCTTTCGCTTAGCTCGATGGCGATTGGATATGAAACCCCTACAGCAGCCCTACTTCTTCTTGGTTTAGGTCTGATGATTCAGAGTTTTAAGAGCAACTCCGAAAAAGTAATTACAAAGGAGTTAGTTCTTGCTGGGATTTCATTTACTTTTGCAGCATTTATGCAACCACGTTTGATTATCGCAGGATTTGTGATTTTCACAGTTTGGGGTTTGGCTACTCAAAAGAAAAAGACACTTCCACTTTTCCTTGTGGTTTCGGTTTTGATAACTTTTGCTGGACCCGCTTTAATGATTTTGCGAAATGAAAAGGCGATGGGCTTCTTTGCAATCTCAACAAACTTAGGAACTACAATGCGAATCGGCGCTGGCACTGGCGCAACTGGTGGCTATGCGAATAAAGTTGATCACCCAGTTCCTTGTTCCACAATTGAAGGAAATGCCGCGCAACAAGATTCACATTTAACAAAGTGCGTTATCCGTTGGTACTTATCAAACCCTAAAGAATCCTTCGGACTATTTATTAGAAAAGCGGTTTACTTTTGGTCACCTTGGTTTGGACCGGTTGCTAATGGGACCAACGCGCGAAACCCATGGCTCCAAATCGAACCATTTAAAGAAACCATTAAGACTCAAAGTGGATTTAACATGGTCTATGGAAATACTGGAAAATTGGTTTCCTGGACATGGTTACTTGGCCAACTATTCTTTATGTTCTTTGGCTTCCGATTCTTATGGCGCGCAAACGGGCTAGAAAGGCTCATAGGACTTGGCGCCTTACTTCCAGTTGTACTTAGCTGGCTAACCTCTCTTGGAACAATTGGTGATCACCGTTTCCGCATTCCAACCATGGGCTTAAGCCTCTTCTTACAAGTAATTGGCTTTCTCTCGCTATTTGGCGGTAAATCTAGGC
>CAZMNB010000030.1:0-13255 GCA_964567545.1 uncultured Bifidobacterium sp.
GCCTTTATCCCAGACCAATTTCTTTCCAGATTTAATGCAGGTAAATTTCTTACCGCTAGCGGTAGCGGTGGCTCCGACCTTGGTGCAGGTTGCCCCCGCTTTAGGAGTTGCTGCAATTGCCGGAGAAGTTAAACCAAGAACGATTAATGAAAGCGCAGAAAGCAAAACTGTTGCCAGTTTATGGGCTTTCCGCATTGGTTCAATTTAGTTTAAAATACTAATAAGTCAATGATTTAGTTTTTAAAGAGCTGCTCCCAGCGCGGCAGCGCCAAACCCAAGTAAAAGATTTAACCCAAAATTAGCCAAGAACTTTCCGTTTTCGCCTTGAGCTAACTCTTGATCTAACTCCAACGCTAACGCTGACCAAGTAGTAAAAGCGCCACAAAATCCCATGCCTAGAAATGCGCTATTAGTTTGATCGTTAATTAGGAAAAATGGGAGCAGAAATGAACCAACAACGTTAACAACTAATACTCCAGTAAAGAATTGTGATTTGGATTGGAATAATCGTACGATTAGAAATCTAAGCGGTGCTCCAATAGCTGAACCAAAAATAAATAAAAGTGATCTCATTTTTTAGTTTTTGGTCGTAGTGCGGTAAGAACTAATATGCTAATTACCAACATTGAAGTTACATAAATACTTGAAGTAATAATTGATTCTTCAGTTGATATCATCGCAAGTGAAGAGAATGTAGTGAAGCCGCCAGCAAATCCGGTAATCCAAAATAGCTGTTTCGCTTCAGATGCTTGCATGCGATAGGCAGCAATTCCAGCTACAAATACACCGAGAATGTTTACTATGAATACACCAATTAATGAACTGCCTACTATCTCGATTATTTGCCATCTTGTGACTGAACCAATAATTCCGCCCAGCGAGACGATAAGCAGATCGATTAAAATGTTAGCGCTTCTTAATGACTTTACGAGAAAAGCCGGAAACCAAACTAATAATCAGTGCAGCTAGTAACGCGGAACCAAAATTATCAATGGTTAATACATCGCTCCAACGGTCGGTGAGTTGCAACATTGCTGCATTAACTACGATGAGAAAAAGCCCGAATGAAACTAGGACTGCAGGAAGTGTTAATAATTTAATTAAACTGCCGAGGAAAGTGTTTATAAGACCAAATAGCGCTGCAATCCAGAAATAGTTCCAGACGCCGTCTTTAATATGCACTCCGGAGATTGCAGATGTTGCTACCCAAACTGCAAGGGTTAGCCCCGCCCAACGAAGTGCGAGTTTCACTCCATGCCTTCACGTTTGCGAATCTTTGCACCTAACCATCTAATTGGATCATATTTATTATCAACAACGCGCTCTTTCATCGGAATGATCGCGTTGTCGGTGATGCGGATATGTTCCGGGCAAACTTCAGTACAGCACTTTGTAATGTTGCACATGCCGAGGCCGTGCACTTCTTGTGCTGTCCGCTTGCGGTTACGTAATCGATCAAGTGGATGCATATCTAGCTCTGCAATTCGGATAAAGAATCGTGGACCGGCGAATGATTTCTTGTTCTCTTCGTGATCACGAATGACGTGGCAAGTATCTTGGCAAAGGAAACATTCAATGCATTTACGGAACTCTTGGCTTCGTTCAACATCTATTTGTTCCATACGTGCTTCGCCAGGTTTCAATTCTTCTGGGTGTTCATATGCCGGAATTTCCATGGCTTTCTTGTAATTAAAGGAAACGTCGGTTACTAAATCTTTAATTACCGGGAATGCGCGTAGCGGAGTAACTGTGATGGTTTCATCATCACCATAAGCAGCTACTTGAGTCATGCATGCAAGGCGTGGTTTTCCGTTGATTTCCATCGAACATGATCCGCATTTACCGGCTTTACAATTCCAACGAACTGCAAGATCGCCCATTTGGGTGGCTTGTACGCGATGAATAACATCAAGCACGACTTCGCCCTCATTAGCATCTACTAAAACATCTTGTAAACCACCATTATCTGAATCGCCGCGCCAAATTCGAAGTTTAAGTTTGCGAGCCATTATTTGGAACCGCCTTTCGCAATTTCTTCACCCGTCATGTACTTCTCAAGTTCATGTACGTCGAATAGATCGAATAAATCTTTAGGGATCGCAGGAAGTGCTTGTTCGCGAACATTTACTTTGCTTCCATCAAAACTTGAGATGTGGTTAACCTGGCGCCATTTACTATTCATACCTGGGAAATCATCGCGAGTATGTCCACCGCGAGATTCTTCGCGCTTGATTGCAGATTTAGCGGTACTCTCGGCGACCAACAACATATTGTCTAAATCAAAAGCAAGATGGAAGCCTGGGTTGAATTTGCGGCCGCCGCTAACTGAAACGTTAGCGCTTCGTTCACGAATTGCCGCAATTTTTTCAATCGCAGTTTTTAATTCTTCGCCAGTTCGAATGATTCCAACTAGGTTATGGGTAACTTCTTGTAATTCGGCATGTAATGAATAAGAGTTTTCGCCACCACTTCGACTAAATGGTGCTGCGATTCTTTCGGTTGCGCTCTTTATAGAAGATTCACTTACTGGATTAGTTCCATGTTCTTTTACGTAATTAGAGGCCCCCATTCCGGCTCGACGACCAAATACCAACAGGTCTGAAAGAGAATTACCGCCCAGTCGATTTGAACCGTGCATTCCGCCAGCAACTTCACCAGCTGCGAATAAGCCAGGAACACCGACAGCCGCCGCAGTATCTGGTTCAACTTCTACACCACCCATTACGTAGTGACAAGTTGGACCAACCTCCATCGCCTCTTTAGTTATATCTACGCCAGCTAATTCATAAAACTGGTGCCACATTGATGGGAGGCGTTTCTTAATAATCTCGGCCGAAAGCCGCTTAGAAACATCTAGGAAAACTCCACCGTGTTCGGTGCCACGACCCGCTTTTACTTCAGAATTAATGGCGCGCGCAACTTCGTCGCGAGGCAATAACTCTGGTGGACGACGGTTGTTATCTTGATCGATATACCAGCGATCCGCTTCAGCTTCATTATCAGCATATTTATCTTTGAATACATCTGGAATGTACTTAAACATAAATCGTTCACCGAGAGTGTTAGTCAGAATTCCACCTTCGCCGCGAACTGATTCGGTAACTAAAATTCCTCGAACTGATGGTGGCCAAACCATTCCAGTTGGGTGGAATTGCAAGAATTCCATATCAACTAAATTTGCACCTGCTTTAAGGGCAAGTGCATGGCCATCACCAGTACCTTCCCAAGAGTTTGATGTAATCTTAAATGTTTTCCCTACGCCACCAGTTGCAATGATTACAGCAGGCGCTTCAAACAAGACCTCTTCGCCGCTTTCGCGCCAGTATCCATATGCGCCGGCAACTTTGCCATTCTCTTTAATAATTTCAGTAATGGTTAATTCAGCAAAAACTTTTATATGGCTTTCCATGTCACCATGATCTCGACCATCTTTTTGTTGTAGCGCAACGATTTTCTGCTGCATTGTTCGAATTAACTCAAGTCCGGTCCGATCACCAACATGTGCCAACCGTGGGTATTCATGACCACCAAAGTTACGTTGCGAAATCTTTCCTTCTTTGGTGCGATCAAATAACGCTCCCCAGGTTTCTAGCTCCCAAATTCGATCCGGAGATTCTTTTGCGTGTAGCTCCGCCATTCGATAATGATTTAGAAATTTTCCACCGCGCATTGTGTCTCGGAAGTGCACCATCCAGTTATCGCCAGAGTTAACGTTACCCATCGATGCAGCAGCACCACCTTCAGCCATCACAGTGTGTGCTTTACCGAATAGCGACTTACAAATAATTGCGACTCGTAAGCCCGCTTCGCGCGCCTCTACTGCAGCTCGAAGCCCAGCTCCACCGGCACCAATTACAACTACATCGTATTTATGTCGCTCTAGATTAACCATGATCACTCTCGTTAGAAGAAGTAGAAATTAGTCCAGGCGCCTGATGCAACAGCGCGAATGTAAATGTCAGCAAACGCCACACCAATTAACGAAATCCAAGCAAATGTTGGATGTTTGTGGTTTAAGACTGAAACCCAACTCCACAACTTGTAACGCACTGGGTGTTTCGAGAAATGGCGCAATCTGCCGCCAAGTGTGTGGCGACAGGTATGGCAAGAAAGTGAATAGAACCAAAGTAGAACGGCGTTGTTAATCAAGACCAATGTGCCAACGCTCATGTGGCCCCACTCGCCTTCAGAATTTTTGAAAGCTAAGAAAGCATCAATTGTAAGTAATACGTTGAAAACTAATCCGGCATAAAAAAACCAACGGTGCGCATTTTGCAGAATTAGTGGTGCACGAGTTTCGCCAGTATATTTTGAATGAGGTTCGGCAACCGCACAAGCAGGTGGCGACATCCAAAAAGCTCGGTAGTAAGCCTTGCGGTAGTAGTAGCAAGTCATACGAAATCCAAGCGGGAAAATTAAAATGAAAAGCGAAGGTGAGATGCCTATGCCGAAATATTTATTGTTGAATGGTCGACCTAATAATGAAGAACCTTCAATACATGAACTTGAAAGGCACGGTGAATAAAAAGGTGAGATTAATGGTTCGGCAAAATAATATTTATTCTCAAATGCTCTGAAGGTTGCATAGATAACGAAGCTAAAAAGTACGCCAAAAGTTATCGCTGGTTGTAACCACCATCGATCTGTTCGGAGCGTTCGCTCTTTAATGGCCGCGCGCGATTTAGAAAATACGCCAGTCTCCATAGCTGCGACCCCTCATCCCAGTCCTAAATCCCTGAGAGCAGTTTCCTATTCTCATCAAGATAGCGCTAGGTTAATTGAGCGTATTTACTTATGAAATCAAGCACACGACTGATAACACTTAAAAATGGCGGAGGGCGTGGGATTTGAACCCACGAAACTTTCGTTTGCCGGTTTTCAAGACCGGTGCACTCGGCCGCTATGCGAGCCCTCCGTGGAGAAACTTACCTTCTAAACGAGGCTCTTCAAAATTAAGCGGGAAGTTTTAGCAACTCCTCAATAACAATCGCAACGCCGTCGTCTTGATGTGGCAACGCAACTGACTTTGCATAATTCCGAGCATCTGGATGACCATCAGCCATCGCCCACGATCTACTTGTCCAAGAAAGCATTGAAAAATCATTTGGGTTGTCGCCGAATGAAACACAATCATCGGCTGTCAATCCTAATCTTTCTGCTATTTTTGCAAGAGTTGCGCCTTTACTAACACCGCGCGCAGAAATTTCCAATAAAGATTCTTTAGGATTTGAATGGGTTACATTCACTAAATCGCCAACTTCTTTAATTGCAATCGCTAACATTTCATCTGAGGTGAATTCATAATCTGAACAACGCGCCAACATTTTCATCATTGGTGCGGTCATGGCTTCTTCGATTTTAGTAACGCCTTTATTATCCACTCCCACATCCCACCTTGGAATGTATGCAACTTCACGATGAAAATTATCGCGAGTTTCGATTGCAAATGAAATTGGTGGAATTACTTTTCGTAATCGTGCAACAGTTTCTAATTGCGCTTCAATCGGTATCAGCCATTCCTCCAAAACTTTATGGTTTTGAATATCGAAAAGCATTGCGCCGTTACCGCAAATACCTGTACCGAAACCAAATGCTTCTTTTATCTCCGGCATCCAGCGGGGTGGCCTTCCGGTTACAAAATAAATATGTACCCCCATTTCGTGCGCGCTCCGAAACGCTTTAATAGTCCGCTCGGTAATAGCGCCATAGTGCGCAACAACAGTTCCGTCTAGATCACTTGCAATTAACTTTGGTCTTTTTTGCAATCCGCTCAATTTTCCACCGGCAGGAATTTATCGGTCCCTAAGAAAGGCTGTAGCGCTTTTGGAATTTTTACTGAGCCATCGAGTTGTTGATGGTTTTCTAATATCGCCACAATCATGCGCGGGATGGCGACCAACGTGCCATTTAAAGTGGCAATTGCTTTTGTACCTTCACTATCTTTCATGCGGATGTTTAGGCGACGGGCTTGGAATTCAGTGCAATTAGAGGTAGAAGTAACTTCTCGATAAGTTCCTTGAGTGGGAATCCAAGCTTCGCAGTCAAACTTTCGAGCCGCGCTAGCGCCTAAATCACCGGACGCTACATCGATAACCCGGTAAGGAATTTCCATTGCGTTTAAGAAATTCTTTTCCCATTCCAAAATTCGCAAATGTTCAGCTTCCGCATCTTCTGGTTTGCAGAATGAGAACATTTCAACTTTATCAAATTGGTGAACTCTAATAATGCCGCGGGTATCTTTCCCGTAAGTCCCGGCCTCTCGACGGAAACAAGAAGAGTAACCGCTATAGCGAAGTGGTAATTTTTTCGCATCTAAAATCTCATCCATGTGATAAGCCGCAAGTGGAACTTCACTAGTTCCAACTAAATAGAAATCATCTTCTTTAAGATGGAAAACGTTCTCTGCTGCTTGACCGAGGAATCCAGTTCCTTCCATTGCAGCTGATTTAACCAGCACTGGCGGAATAACCGGTATAAATCCGTTTTTGCCAGCGCTAGCGATTGCGAAATTAACTAGCGCAAACTCCAACATTGCGCCCATGCCAGTTAAGTAATAAAAACGGGAACCTGAAACTTTTGTGCCGCGCTCAACATCAATCGCGCCAAGGATTCTCCCAAGTTCGACATGATCTTTAGCTTCAAATCCCTCCTTTTTAAAATCTCGAGGCGTCCCGACTTCTTCTATAACTTTATAATCCGCCTCGCCGCCGATTGGAGCGATGGGATCTATAAAATTAGAGAGTCCCATTAGTGTTTCTTTGGCGCGGAGTTCCGCATCATTTTTCTTCGCTTCAGCGCTCTTTACTGCTGTTGAAAGTGATTTGGCTTTCTCAAGTAGCGCGCTTTTTTCTTCACCTTTTGCGGCAGCTACAGATTTAGAAATTACATTTTGTTCGGCTCGGAGCACTTCATATTCGGAAAGTGCGGTTCGACGAGCGTCATCGGTTGAAATAACTGCATCTACTAAATCTGGATTTTCACCGCGTGCCTTTTGTGATTTCTTCATTACTTCCGGGTTGTCGCGAAGTACCTTCAAATCAATCATGTAATGAGCCTACCTACTAAATCTTTTTTCCTTGGCGAACATCCGCCAACCATGCCGATGCGCTTTGAAAAGAAGTATCTGTTGTGGCTTTTGTAGATGTAGGTGCAACTTTATCGGCGCGAGGATATGAACCTAAGAATCGAACATCCTCACAAATCCGTCGCAGCCCCATCAATACATCGCCAACACGTGCTTCATCGATATGTCCTTCAGCATCAATAATGAAATGGTAACTGCCAAGTTCGCGGCCAGTAGGCCTTGATTGAATGAAAGTTAAATTAACACCGCGAACCGAAAATTCGGTAAGTATCTCCAATAATGCACCCGCATGATCTGCGCCAATAAATGCGACTAATGAAGTTCTGTCGTATCCGGTTTTCGCTGGGAGTTTTCCTGGCTTACCAACTAATACAAATCGAGTAACTGCTGCAGAGTTATCGCCAATATCTTCTGCAATAATTTCTAAACCGTAATGAGATGCAGCGATCGGGGCAGCAATTGCAGCGTCATAATTACCTTTAATTAATCCTTCAGCTGCGGCAGCAGTAGAAGCCGTGGTAATAATTTCCGCCCCTGGCATATTTTTTGCTATAAATACGCGGCATTGGGCTTCAGCATGTGGATGAGTTGCAACTGAAGTGATTTTCTTATCTTTGCTTCCAGCGAGAATCATTAATGAAAAACTGACTGGAAGTGTGGTTTCTTCAAGAATAACCAGCGGATCTCCGATCGCTAGCTCATCAAGTGTACGAGCGACCACGCCTTCGACTGAATTTTCAATTGGCACTAACGCAAACTCTGCTTGGTTAGACCTAACTGCATTTAGCGCTGCCGTTACATTGGCGAATGGCATTAATTTGTCATCGTTTTTCGTAATATTTTTTAGCGCAGCCTCGGTAAATGTTCCAGCTGGGCCAAGATAGGCATACGTACTCATTGGTTAAGAATAGCCGAGCACATTCTTAGCTCGCGCCGGATTATCTGTAATAATCCCAGCCACGCCGTTCTGTGCGCAGAACTTCATATCTTCCGGTTCGTTTACTGTCCAAACATAGATTTTTTTACCACGATTACGAACTAACTCGATTAATTCGGGTTTCTCTTTAAGTAGATTTATATAAACCCCGTAAATATCGGCAGGAAGATACTTAATTAGTGGCGCTTTCGCCACTAAGTACACCGGTGTAAATCGTTTTGAAATCGCAACTCTTTGAGTAGCAAAAAATGAAAATGACATAATATTTATAATAATTCCACTTTTTTTTATCTCTACTTTTCGTTTTTTAAGCTCTTTTAAAACCATATTTTCTATTAAACCTTTATTTGGTACCGGGTGTTTAGTCTCGACCAACAAATCTCGGCCGGAGTCAATTGAGATTTGTAATAATTCTAAAAACGTGATTGGTCTACCGGTCTTTCCTTTGTCGTTAATTTCTAACTCTAAAATTTGTTTCATTGGTGTTTCTGCAACTAACCACTGTTTGTCAGTTAGCCGATTGGTGTCGCTGTCGTGCCAACAGATAATTTCTCGGTCTGAAGTTAGTTGTACATCACATTCAAATCCGTCGGCATTTTGCGAAATCGCGCCGGTGTAACTTTCATAAGATTGTTCGGCAAAATCTTGACTTGCTCCGCGGTGTGCAAAAATTTTTGGTCGCATTTACCTTTGTTAAGCGCGGAAAGCCCTAGCGCCAGTTCCTATCTGTTAATCGTCGCGTTAGGCTATTAATATTGGGTGTACCCATGTAACAACTCTACCTAGAGAGAAGGAGAAAAGTTTTGAGGAACTTTAGCTTCTCTCCGGTTTTCGCAAGATCTGAAATTGGTTTAATTCGTGAGGGCAATGAAGATTCTGGATACGTATCGAGCCATTTAATTGCAGTTGCAGATGGAATGGGTGGTCACGCTGGTGGTGAAGTCGCTTCAAAAACAGCAATTAAAACTCTAGCTGCTCTGCAAACGATAATAGAAAGTTCAGCAGTTGATTTAGATTCAAAAGAAGACCTCTACTTGAACATGGTTCATGAAATGGATCGTGAAATCGCCTCGGTTTCTAAAGCAAATTTAGATTTAGAAGGAATGGGCACGACTATTACTGCTCTTGCCATTCTTGACCAAAATATTTCGCTGTTACACGTGGGTGATTCGCGCTGCTACCGAATTCGTTCTGGGAAAATTTTACAGATAAGCACCGACCATACTTTGGTGCAAGAGTTGCTAAATCAGGGGCGCATTACTCACGACGAGATCGCAGATCACCCACAGCGTTCCATGCTTACCCAGGCATTGATGGGAAATGAAAATATTCAACCAGTTCTAGTTGAATACCCAGCTGTAGTGGAAGATATTTATTTGCTTTGTAGTGATGGCTTATCTGGAGTGCTTTCAGATCTAGAAATCTTAAATATTATTAAGAAAAACTCCTTAGAAGATGCTGTGGGTTTATTACTTGATAGTGCATATGCGAAAGGCGCACCAGATAATGTGACTATGGTTCTTGCGCAGGTTGCTGATTCCTCCGAAAGAAGCAGTCCTCTCTTTATTGGCGCTGCAAATGAATAAGAAATTACTAGGTGGTCGGTACGAGTTAGGCGAAATGATCGGCACCGGTGGAATGGCTGATGTATATATTGCTGAAGATAAAAGACTTTCAAGACAGGTTGCGGTAAAAATCCTTCGTAGTGATTTAGCCCGTGACCCATCATTCATTGCTCGGTTTAAAAAAGAAGCGTTGGCGGCAGCTGGTTTAAATCACCCCGGGATTGTTTCAGTTTTTGATTCAGGTGAAGAAGTTAATGAAGGCCAAAACATTTCTTACATTGTTATGGAATACGTTAAAGGTCATACATTACGTGCAATTTTGCATAATGGTGATCGGCTTACTTTTGAAAGAGCAATTGAAATTACCGAAGGAATTTTGGCGGCCTTGGATTACTCACACCAGCACGGAATTATTCACCGCGACATAAAACCTGGAAACATTATGTTGACAAAAACTGGGGCCGTTAAGGTGATGGATTTTGGAATCGCTAGAGCGCTAGATGATGTCGGCGCCACCATGACTAGTACTTGGAATGTAGTTGGTACCGCGCAGTATCTTTCACCCGAACAAGCCATTGGGGATCAAGCGGATTCGAGGAGTGATTTATATTCAGTTGGTTGTTTGTTTTATGAATTAATCTCTGGAAAACCACCGTTTACTGGAGACACCCCGGTTGCCATTGCTTACCAACATGTCTCCGGAATAGTTACTCCAGCAACACAGTTACAACCAGCGCTAGAACCTATGGTCGATAATTTTATTTCGGTTTCGTTAGCAAAAAACCCGGATGACCGCTACCAGAGCGCGCTTGCAATGCTTGATGATTTGAAGCGATTAGCTCGAGGCGAGGCTATTACAAGAGAAATTCCGAAAGCTAAAAAGTCGCCAAAGAAATTGAAGGTTCTCGCACTAATCGCAGCAATTCTGTTGGGAATAGGTGTAACTGCTAATTTCACAATATTTACAAAATCTGATTCAACTTTAAGTGCTGGGTTACCAAATGTGGTTGGTTTGACTGAAGCGCAAGCGCGCGAATTGTTAGTTGGCTTCACAATCACAATAAATCGTGCACATGATCCTAGGATTCCGAGAGATCGAGTGGTTTCACAACTTCCGCTTGCAACTTCTAAAGTTTCGTCAGGAAGTAGTGTCACGTTGACGCTCTCTGATGGACCAGGCGATGCCATAGTTCCGGTCGGATTAATCGGCAAATCTCTAGAAGAAGCGCGCATACTTTTAGTACAAGCAGGTTTAGTTATTTTGCGAACTAACCCGGTTGATTCTGAACAAGCGCCCGGCACTGTTTTAAGTGTTACGCCACAATCAGGTGAGAATGTTACGGCGGGTAGTGGTGTAGTTCTCGATATCGCAAGCGGAAATGTGCAAGTTCCAAACCTGGTTGGGATTAAAGAAATCCAAGCGCGAACTTTATTGACGCAAGCCGGATTCTTGGTCAAAATTGTTGATGCGATCGATGTTAGCCAACCTGTTGGAGTTGTACTAGCGCAAGCTCCCGATGCTGGATCAGTAAAAACAATTGGTAGTTCTGTGACAATAACTATTAATCGTGAAGCGACTAATTAACCTCTTATCGCTATTGGTTTAAATCCCTCTGACCTTTTTCTAGCATCCTGATCTCCACATTGAACTAACCAATTACCGATGATTTGATACCCGTGCTCAGTTAAAATCGCTTCGGGATGGAATTGAACCCCTTCGATCGGAAGCGATTTATGTTTAATTGCCATAATTATTCCGGATTCGCTTTTTCCAGTAATTTCTAAATTGTCTGGTAACGAATTTGCTTTAATAATTAGCGAGTGATACCTAGTGGCCGTAAACGGTGAAGTGATGTTTTTGAGAACTCCACAATTTTTGTGAGTAATTTTTGAAGTTTTGCCATGTAATAATTCCGGAGCCCGCTCCACGATTGCGCCGAAAGCAACCCCGATTGCCTGGTGTCCTAAACAAACACCAAGAAGTGGTTTTTTTAATTCAGCACATTTTTTAACAACTTCAATACTGGCGCCAGCGCTCTCTGGTGCACCTGGGCCGGGTGAGATTAAAACGCCGTTGTAACTTTGAATGTCAGCTAAATTGATTTGATCGTTATTCAACACGGTGCATTCGGCGCCTAAGCGTTTTAGGTAGTCGACAAGATTAAACACAAACGAATCGAAGTTGTTAATAACTAGAATCTTCAGTTCTTTGCCTCTCTCTCGCCCTAGCTAGGTTGGCGCTACCCAAATTTAAAGATTCAGGTGTAATCTGACCCTATGCCTAAATCAAAAGTCCGCAAGAAGAAAGAAAATTACATCCCAGCAGAGATATTGGAGCAGGATTCTGGTCCAGTTGAAAGCCCAACATGGCTAGCCCCAGTAATGGTTTCTGCATTCCTGCTTGGGTTGCTTTGGATTGTGGTCTTCTACGTCTCTCAGACTGCCTATCCGATCCCAAATATCGGCGCGTGGAACATGTTGGTTGGCTTTGCTTTTATTGGCGTGGGCTTCTCGCTCGCCACTAAATGGCGCTAATAACTGATTTACTAATTACAATGTTGTAATTCTCCACAGTGTGGATAAGGGTGTGTATAACTTTTAGCGGCGTTTGGTGCTCTGTAAAACCCAGGTAATCGCTGCGCCACCGAGTAACCCGCCCAAGTGTGCGTGCCAATCAATACCGTTCATCATAAATCCAAGCGCGAAGTTAATCGCAACAATTGTTCCAATGCTCCGAAAATCCACGCCCATCCGTTTCCCGCCGACAGCAAGTGCGCCAAATAATCCAAAGATTGCACCGGAAGCGCCGATTGAATAAACATACGGTGGGTTAAAGATTATCGATGCTAATGAGGCTGTGATGAGCGAGCTGATAAAGATCGTGAAATAACGGGCCCTGCCAAAAAAAGCTTCGACTGGGGTGCCTAGTAGGTGGAGTGAGTAAAGATTAAAACCTAAATGGAGTAACCCGCCATGTAATAACGCCACGGTAAGTATTCGGTAGTACTCACCACTCATTACCGGTTCTTTAGCCAGCAAGAGGGCGGATTCATATCCAGGAACAATCATTTGCAGTAAATAACTGCCCGCAATAATTACTAGAATTAAATTTGTTAGCGATTCTGTCGCAAAACGTTTCACAATATTAAGTTACAGAATTTAACTTAGTGAAACCGAATTAATCTTTACCGCTTCAATTGGTCGATCTTGTGCTCCGGTAGCTGTTGTAGCGATTGCATCCACGACAGCTTGACTCGCTGTATCTGTAACCTCGCCAAAAATGCTGTGTTTACGGTTTAACCAAGCAGTTGGCGCAACTGTGATAAAGAATTGGGAACCGTTAGTGCCTGGACCGCTGTTAGCCATTGCTAATAAGTATGGACGATCAAAATTTAACTCTGGATGAAATTCGTCAGCAAACTTATAACCGGGTCCGCCAGTTCCCTGACCGAGTGGATCGCCACCTTGAATCATGAAACCTTTAATAACGCGATGGAAAACTGTGCCGTCGTAAAGTTTTTCCGAAGTTTTATATCCAGTGCGAGGGTCAACCCATTCGCGAGCGCCGCTTGCAAGTTCAACAAAATTCGCAACAGTTTTTGGCGCATGGTTAGGGAATAAATCAATAACAATGTCGCCTTTATTGGTATGCAAAGTTGCTTTTGTGTT
>CAZMNB010000031.1:0-5537 GCA_964567545.1 uncultured Bifidobacterium sp.
GAAAGAAGCGGTGGTAACCCCAACTCCAACCCCAACATTGAGCAAGCCTTCGGTTATAACCATCACTATTACCTGCGTTAAAGGCAAAGTGACTAAAAAAATTACAGCAGTTAACCCTAAATGTCCTGCAGGTTATAAGAAGAAATAGTTAATTATTAATTCGATATAAAACGTCACGACCCCACTCGGCAAAGCCGAGCGCTTGATAAAGTTTTAGCGCACTTTCGTTTTGAGAATCTACATAAAGCATCGCAGAAAAAATTCCTTGATATCGCATATGTTGTAACCCTGCAGCAGTAATAGCGCTTCCATATCCACGACCGGAGAAATCTGGGTCAATACCCATAATGTAAATTTCGCCAATTGGATCATGAGCATGCGAATCTTCGTGATCTGAATGCTTATGGGAATGGCCGCCATGAATCTTGGTCCAACAAAATGCCACCATTTTGCCATTTTCAGTTCCGACTAGAAAACCTTTTTCATCAAACCAATCTTCTCTAATTCGAATATCTAAATCACGATTACGCCAACTAGATTGCTCTGGATGATCTATGAAAATGCGATTATTTAAGGCGATCCATTCATCGTTATCAATCCCGTTGAGAAAATTACGAATTTCTAATTCACTCTCAATTTCGGTGATTGGATCATTTAGAGAACGACGCATTTGAATCACAGTGCGAACCCGTTTGAAACCGTTATTTTCCGCCATTTTTTGAGCGCTTTGTGAGTCGCCATGTGACCATAATCGAAGTCGTTCGCCCGCTATTTTTGTAACTTCTTTTAAAAGCGCGCTGCCTAACTTTTGATTCCGATGGTTAGGGTGAATTACCAATTCCGCGCTAGGTCCCTCAACTTCATCGGTAAGGTCGATATGGGCGTATCCGATTACCTTTTCATCTTCTTCGATGATGATGTGCTGGTCCGCTTTATCGCCACCATGTCTTAGGTGTAATAAGACGTGTTCGGCAACTGGCGGAACGCCATCTTGCTTGGTTGCATCCGCGATTAGCGAAAGAACTTTTTCCTGAGTTGTGGTGCCTAAGTGCTCGAGTAATTTCACGAGTTCTGCTCAGAGAGCGAATTTTCCTTGCCATTAATGGTAAATCGGTAACCGACATTTCTTACGGTGCCGATAATGGATTCATATTCTGGTCCAAGTTTTGACCGGAGTCTGCGAATATGTACATCTACGGTGCGAGTTCCGCCAAAATAGTCGTAACCCCAGATTTCTTGGAGCAATTGTGAGCGAGTGAATACCCGACCAGGATGTTGCGCTAAATATTTTAGGAGTTCAAACTCCTTATAAGTTAGATCTAACGAGTTCCCACGAATTTTTGCGGTGTAACTTCGCTCATCGATTACAACTTCACCGCTTCGAATTTCACCTGAAGTTGGATCGGCGGCGATACGCTTCGCTTCGATTTTTCCGATAGCAATTCGAATGCGCGCTTCAACTTCGGCAGGTCCGGCAGTATCGAGAATTACATCATCCACGCCCCATTCAGCGCTCATTGCAGATAAGCCGCCCTCAGTTGCAATCACAATTACTGGACAACCAATTCCAGTAGAAGTTAATAAGTAAGTTAAAGCTTTAGCTGCTGGAAGTTCGCGACGTGCATCTAGAAATACGCAATCAACTTCGGGAACATCAACTAAAACTGAGCCTTCGGCTGGCAAAATCCGCACTTGATGTTGCAATAGTGCGATCGCAGGCAATACTTCGGCGCTGGCTCCCAGCGTATTTGTGAGGAGAAGGATGCGTGCCATAAGAAGCCCAAGAGTACTCGGCGTAAAAGCAGCGCACCACCATATTAATTTCCCGCGCATTGGCCGCCGCCTTAGACTTCATTCATGGCGCAACCGCATGAACTACGCGAGAAGGGGCTACGTTTAACGCCACAACGTGAATTGGTATTAAACGCGGTTCGAGAATTAGGTCATGCTACGCCGGAAGATGTTGCGGCAAAGATTCATAAAACTCACCCTGGTATCAATCTTTCCACGGTTTATCGAAATTTAGAGACGCTAGAAAATGTTGGCTTAGTACAACACACGCATTTGGGACACGGCGGCGCTACCTATCATGCAGCCGAAGAGTTAACCCATTTACATTTAGTTTGCGGAAAATGTGGATCGGTAGGAGATGCTCCAATTGAAGCTGCTGCTAATTTTGTAAACACACTCTCCGATGATTATGGATTTAAAACAGATGTAACTCACTTTGCTATTTATGGAACTTGTGCGGATTGCGTAGCAAAAATATGAGCGCAGTGTTAGTTGAAGATGGACCTGATAAAGGGGCAGTATGGCATTTTGGCGAAGTTGCGCAAGAACAACGTGCGTTAGCGGCTGGAAATGCTTGGGCAGATTTATCGCATCGTGCGGTCGTAACTATTTCTGGCGAAGATCGCTTAACTTGGTTGCATGCAATTACAACGCAGCACTTGGAAAAGTTGCAACCCGGTGAATGGAAAGAAGCGCTAATCCTTGATGCTAATGGACATGTGGAACAACAATTTTTCTTAGTTGATGATGGAACTACTGTTTTCTTACATTTAGATGCAACTTTTCTAGATTCACTTATAAAGTATTTAGAATCAATGAAATTTATGCTTCGAGTTGAAGTAAAAAATGTAAGTAAAGATTTTGCGGTATTGCGCGCACCAGGCAAAACCGATGCAATCGGTGGACCGTATGCGTTGGTGCCACGTACCGAATTGGCCGAAACGATTGCTGCATTTAATTCTGCAAATACCCAGGTTGGAACTTGGGCGCTGGAAGCAGAACGGGTAGCAAACGGGCGAGTTCGAATTGGCTTTGATACCGACCATAAATCAATACCTAATGAACTTGGATTTTTAAACGGGGCAGTTCATATGGCTAAAGGCTGTTATCGCGGTCAAGAAACGGTTGCGAAAGTATTTAATTTAGGGCACCCCCCTCGACGCTTAGTCTTGCTACACCTTGATGGCAGTGCGGTTTCAATTCCAGCGCAAGGCACTCCAGTATTAAACGACGGGAAAGAAGTTGGGTTTGTTGGAACGGTAGCCCGACATTTTGAATTAGGAACAATTGCGTTAGCAGTTATAAAACGAATGACCCCAGCCGATGCAGTGCTAACGGCAGCTGGAATTCCCGCAATGCAGGAAATTTTAGTTCCGATAGATTAATAAACTATTACTTGGGTATTTGCTCCCATTATTTCTTCAACAAAAGTGGCAGAGCCCGCAATTCTAATTCCACTGATCTGATCGCCATCTTTAATATTTCTGCGGGTTGCGCATTGCGTGCAGAGCGTTACCGTGGCATTTAGAACTAGAGTTTCGAGAAGTTCGTGAAGCGGTGCTGCATGTTCCAGGACAAACTCTTCCGCTTTACCGGAAAGTGCAAACCAAGATGCTTCACCGGCTAACCAGAGCGACACTTCAATTCCAGATGCCAACGCAGTTGCGGCAACGTTAAAGGCTTGAGCGCATCGCTCTGGATCGTTCTTGCCAACGATTACCTTTACAACGAGCTTCTGGTACGGCGCTGCTGAATTCATGTAAGAAACTCTATAGGCTTAACGCGTGGAGTTCATTACTTCGATTGCCCTTGCAGTAGCAGCGCTCATTATTGGGTTATTTATGATTGGACAAGGGTTAAAGATTTTCCGAAAGTTGCGCAAAGAAGCGAAAGGTCAAGGTTAGTAAATGGTTTTTACAATTCCAGAAGGGCTACATCCCGATTTAAATCCGCTCGCTTGGATGGTTGGCACTTGGCGCGGTAAGGGACATGGTGAATATCCTGGAATTGAACCGTTTCAATTCGCCCAGAAAGTTACCTTTGGCCACGATGGTCGGCCATTTCTCACCTACGCATCAACTTCTTGGATTATCGACGACAATAACGAAGTCATTCGTCCAGCTGCTTCAGAGACTGGTTATTGGCGAGTAAAACCTGACCACAAGTTAGAAGTAGTAATTTCACATAGCACTGGAATTACCGAAGGTTGGGTTGGGATTTTTGATGGACCTAAAATTCAATTAGCGATGGACCAAGGTTATTCCGCACCGACTGCAAAAATTGTTACTGCAGGTTCCAGACTTTATGGATTAGTCGAAGGCGAATTGTTTTACGCATACGACATGGCAACAAATGGTCATCCGTTGCAAGCACATATTTGGTCAACTATGCCGAGATCTTCTGATTAATTAACGACGGTAAATTCGCTTTCCAGTTGCACCAATCTCTACCGATAATGAGCCATCGCTATTTACTTGCAAAGTGACGCTCCCTCTAATTGAACCACCAGTAACTTTGTAACCGACCGCCCATGGAGCGGTTGAACCGGGAATTCGTGCTGGACTTCCAGCTGGTTCTTCATAGGAAATTTGCGCAAGTTGATAAGTTACAGCACCCGACGCAGCGGTTAATTTGTCTGGCGCAACCTGTCCGGAACCTATAACCATTAAGAGTTGAGTGGCATCACCTTTTGGATCACTCCACCATCCCGTTGAGAAAATCCATTGCGAATTATCAACTTCATGTGGCGCGATTGCTAGATGTCCCCAAGAATAATCATTTTTACCTTCTACAAAACCACCACCAATTGGCGATGTTGCTTTTTCATATAATGAATTTTGATTTCCACCATAACCATTTGTACCGTCAATAAACCAATTGCCGGAAGCGGTGCCAACAACATCCCAGTCGATTTTGCCGACTCTAGGTGATGTAGTTTTTTGCATCCATTTTTCAATTCCGCTTCGAATCTCATCGCTAAAAAACGGTAAGAAATCGGCGGTATACGGTTTCCAAGTTTCTTGAGATAGGTAGGCTTGTGGATTAGCAAAACCGGATAGCCACTGGGTGCCATCAAAAACATTGAAATCCAACATGTTGTCGCGTTGCCGACCGAATTCATCGCCTGCTTTTACTTTTATACTTAACGAAATAGATCCTTTGGAAGCTAACTCACTCACATAATTTGCGAGTACGCCACTTGGCTTATTTAGTACCATGTATACCGAATAAAGATTGCAACCATGATTGATTACTACTCTGCTGGTATTTGGCGAGCCTAAACTTGAAAGTTCAGTAATCGTGCCATCTGCTGGCGCAGTTACGGGCACCCAATCAGATTCGGTCCGATTGGCGGGTGAAATAGCGAGAGAAGTTAAACCGAAATAGGCATGATCAATCGGAGTTACATGGCCGCTCACCATCATTCCATAAGGAATAGATGCAGCCATTTTATCTAACGGTATTACTGGCTTTGTAAATTTAATTGAACTCGGTGCGCAACTTGGTTCCGTTGCGTTACTTCCACCTAATACTTGAGTAAGCGTTGGATACCAAGTTGGTCTCGTTTTGTATCCACCTGTTGGAGCGGTTGGAATATCGGCCGCAAGCGCGTAACGCACTTTTCCGCTCTTACAAACGCCAACTAAAAGTCCATTCCAACCTAGTTCACCTTCTTTACTACATGTTGCTCCAAGTTGTCCTAAGGCAAAAGTTGAACTTTGTTGCTGATTGTTATTGCTGTTGTT
>CAZMNB010000031.1:5637-12686 GCA_964567545.1 uncultured Bifidobacterium sp.
CAAGTTGTCCTAAGGCAAAAGTTGAACTTTGTTGCTGATTGTTATTGCTGTTGTTATTCCCGCCACCAGATGCAGAAGCAGAGGGTGTCGGCGTTGCACTTGGTGATGAGTAAGAAGTAGTCGTTGGTGATGGCGTAGGTGTTGGTGCTGCTACCGGAGTTGGTGATGGCGTAGGTGTTGGTGCTGCTACCGGAGTAATAACTAAGCCTTTATCCCAAATTAATTTCTTGCCGGATTTAACACAAGTGAATTTTTTCCCACCAGAAACCACGGTAAGGCCAGCTTTGGTACAAGGTCCACCTGCCTTCGGTGTTGCTGCATGCGATGCTCCTGCTAACGAGATTCCCAAAATAAGCGTAAGAACTATGCTCAACCAACGCCGGCCAACTTGGGATTTCATATCGGAAGATTAGTGAGGGAGAATATAAAAGTGAATAGCGACCCGATTAACAGCGGTGAAATTCTAGTTGAGGTTGTCAGAAATGAGATGGTTGAGTCGCTACATAGCGGTCATTTACTAATTTTGGATGGTAATGGTCGCAAAACTCTTTCACTTGGTTCAACTGAGCGTGCGATCTATCCAAGATCAGCGATCAAAGCAATTCAAGCATCCGCAATGGTTCGTAGCGGGCTTAAATTAGATCCGAAGTTGTTAGCGCTAGTTTGCTCAAGTCATGCTGGAACATCCGAACATATGGATGGCGCACTAGCAATTTTAAAGTCCGCTGGCCTTGATGAGAGTGCTCTGAAAAATACGCCAGATAAGCCACTGGGCGACAAAGAGCGAAGGGCGTGGGGAGATAACGCTCCAACTTCGTTAGCTGCAAATTGCAGCGGGAAACATTCTGGGATGGTCGCAACTTGCGTGCTCAATGGTTGGGATATTGCAAATTATTTAAACCCAAACCATGAGTTGCAAAGTGCTTGCCGAAAAGAATTGGAAACTTTGGCAGGTGAGAAAGTTTCGCAGGTAGCGGTAGATGGTTGTGGTGCACCGCTATTTGCAATCACACTATCTGGATTAGCAAAAGCAATTCATGCACTGACAACCTCGAAAGATCCAATTCACCAAGAAGTTATAAACGCTTGTCGTAAATTTCCTAAAATGATTTCTGGCGAAGGTCGATTACCAACGCTTGCAATGGAAAAAGTTGCTGGACTCTTTTGTAAAGATGGCGCAGAAGGCGTTGTTGTGCTCTCGTTGCAAGATGGCCAAACAATGGTTTGGAAAATTAGTGATGGATCTTTTCGTGGGGCAGCACAATTAATGGCGGCTGGCTTAGCAAGAATGGGCATCAAGGTGGAATTTGAGCCTGAAAAAGTATTAGGCGGCGGCCAAGTTGTGGGAGAAATTCGCGCTAGTAGACTTTTGCGCCATGGCTAAAAAATCAGCTAATCGAATCGCAACTTTGATGTTGCATACCTCTCCACTTGATCAAGCGGGTACAGGTGATGCTGGCGGCATGAACGTTTATGTTGTTGAAAGCGCAAAAAAGATGGCCAACTCCGGTGTCGAAGTCGATATCTTTACTAGGTCAACGAAATCCGGGCTCCCCGAAAAAGTAGAAATTGCTCCTGGTGTAAATGTGCGACATATCGAGGCTGGTCCATATCAAGGGATAACCAAAGATGAATTACCATCGCAACTTTGTGCGCTCACCTCTTCATTTATGCATGTAGAAGCGAGTTTGCCGCGTGGTTACTACGATCTAATTCATTCGCATTATTGGATTTCAGGACAACTTGGTTGGATGGTTTCGGAACGATTAGGAATTCCACTAGTACACACAATGCACACAATGGCCAAAGTTAAAAATTTAGCCCTTGCCGATGGTGAAGCTCCTGAGCCAACCACGCGCGCAATTGGTGAAGAGCAAGTCGTGCGCGCCGCCAAAGCGCTAATTGCAAATACTGATTCAGAAGCTGCCAGTTTGGTTTCGCTTTATGATGCTTGCCCAGATAATGTTTTCGTAGTTACACCTGGAGTAGACCTAGGAAGATTTAAAATTGGCGTTGGCAAAAAAGCTTCGCGGGAAAAGTTAAATATTGCTGATGATGCTTTACTCCTAACTTTTGTCGGTCGAATCCAACCGCATAAAGGTCCAGATGTATTGGTTCGCGCTGCGGCGGAAATGGTGATGCACTCACCACATCTCCGCGCAAAATTAGCGGTAATGATTATTGGCGGCGCATCTGGAAATGGAACTTTGGAACCAGAGAAGCTAAAGAACTTAGCGAAGTTTTTGGGCATTGAAGAGATAGTGCATTTTGTACCTCCGGTAGCTCGTGAAGATTTACCAGATTGGTATCGCGCCGCGGATTTAGTTTGTGTGCCTTCGTATAGTGAATCTTTCGGCTTGGTGGCGTTAGAAGCACAAGCCTGCGGAACCCCAGTTGTTGCAACTGCAGTGGGTGGCTTAAGAACCGCGGTTTCGGATGGTATTTCTGGTTCGTTAGTTGATGGCCATGATCCAAAAGCGTGGTCAGCCGTCATCTCCCGATTGCTATCCGAACCACAGAAGCGATTGCTCTTATCAATGGGCGCGGTTGAGCATGCTTCGCACTTTGGTTGGGATGCAACCGCCCGTGGCATGCTCGATGTTTATGATCGAATACTTTCGAACCAAGCACAAAGTTCGCAAGTGCGGCTAGCTTAAATATGTCAGCTCAATCTTTAGCAATCGCAACTATTGAGGAATTTATTGAATCACACGATATTGATACCGAACGAAGTAACGATTCAACTTTTTTAATCACCCTCCCGGGCGAAACAAAACTACAAACTCATTGCGCCTTTGTAGTCGGGGATCACTCATTAAGTATTAACGCATTCGTGATTCGAAAGCCCGACGAAAATATCGCGGCAGTTCATCAGTACTTACTAACTAAGAATGCGACGATGTATGCGGTCACATTTGCGATTAACGAATTGGGTGACATTTATCTAGTTGGACGGTTACCTTTAGCAGCAGTGAGTGAGCAAGAGCTCGATCGAATTCTCGGAGCGGTGCTGCAATATTCAGATTCTTCATTTAACCCGTTACTCGAGCTGGGCTTTGCAAACGCAATTCGACGCGAATGGGCCTGGCGGGTTTCACGCGGAGAATCACTTGCCAATTTACAAGCCTTTACACATTTGGTTTAAGAAGTATTAATTGAATAAGATAGCGTTATGACTTACTCACTAATCCTGTTGCGCCATGGTGAAAGTGAGTGGAATGCTAAGAATTTATTTACAGGTTGGGTAGATGTCCGACTTTCTGCTAAAGGTGAATCTGAAGCAAAGCGCGGTGGTGAATTATTAAAGTCGAAGAATTTATTACCTGACGTGGTTCATACTTCAATGCTTCGGCGTGCGATTAACACATCACAGATTGCACTAGATGCCTGTGATCGCTTTTGGATTCCAGTACGCCGTTCCTGGCGGTTAAATGAGCGACATTACGGTGATTTACAGGGTAAAGATAAAGCAGCAACTCTGGCGGAATATGGGGAAGTTCAATTCAAATTATGGCGCCGCTCATTTGATGTGCCACCACCACCTATCGGCGACGAGAATGAATTTAGCCAAGCTAAAGATGTGAGATACGCGGAGTTAGGTATGGCTATTCCTAAGACTGAATGTTTAAAGGATGTCGTAAATCGCATGATGCCTTATTGGAACGAATCGATTATTCCGGATTTGAAAGCTGGCAATCGAGTATTGGTAACAGCGCACGGAAACTCGCTACGAGCGTTGGTAAAACACCTTGATGGAATTTCTGATGAAGATATTGCAGAACTTAATATCCCTACCGGGATTCCATTGCGCTATGAATTAAATGAAAACTTTAAGCCAATCAAAAAAGGTGGCGAGTACTTAGACCCAATCGGTGCGTTAGACGCGATTTCTAAGGTTGCAAACCAAGGAAAACAATAACTTATTCAACGTTAGAATATTTTCCGGTTACTTGGAAATATACTCGGCGCGCTACCGAAACTGCGTGGTCTGCATAACGTTCGTAATATCTACCGATTAAAGTAATATCAATTGCAGTTTCTATTCCATGAGTCCAATTATCATCTAATAAAACTACAAATAGTTGGCGATGTAATTTATCCATCTGATCATCATCGGTTTCAAGTTCTACCGCTTTTTCAATATTTTTCGAAGATATTATTTCACCAGTTTTTGATGAAATTAACTTGGCGACTTTTCCCATCTCTTCGATAGTAAGTAAAAGTTCTGAAGGTACTGCGCCTTGTGGGTGGCGCAATCTAGTAATTTTTGCAACGTGGTGTGCCATATCGCCCATGCGCTCCAAGTCGGCGCTCATCCGTAGCGCAGTAACTAGCGCACGTAAATCGGAAGCCACTGGTTGTTGACGTGCAATAATGTCAATAATTCGCGCATCTAAGTCATGTTGTATTTCATCAATTTTGTCATCAGATTTAATAATTGCTTCAGCTTCAGCTAGATCAGCAGTTAGCAAAGCATGGGTTGCTTTATCAATCGCATCGGTAACTAGTGTTGAAAGGTCTACTAGGGTTTGGGTTACGCCATCTAACTCATCTTGGAATGCAGTTCTTAACCAGGCCATCCGCAAACCGTAACGGAGAACATCGACTCACGCGAGTACTGAAGTGAACGTGTGCTTGCCAGTGGGTGAACAGTTGGTAACGCGCCATAAAGGTGCAAAATCAGTGGCGTATCTCCGTACGATAGCCCCGTGAAGTTCCTGCGTAGTAAAAACGAGGCCGAATTAGCAAACGTTCCAGAAATTCTTCCGGAAATTTTAAAGACCGCTCTACTGGCGCTTGAAAGCGACTCGTTGATTTTATTGCCGGGTGAAGTGCCAATTTTTCAATCACCGGGAATCATCTCGTTTGGCATACTCCGAGAAAATCGAGTAATCAGCGAAGAGTTGTTAGCGCTAGTACGAGTAGTCCGACGGACGAGTCAGTTACATCGCGGCGAAATTGAATTACCTCGCGGTCCAATTGGTGAAGGAAAACGCGAACTTAGCGTAACTGTAGCGCCATTAAACGGCTCTGGAATGATTTTAGTTTTAATTTCAGACGAAAGTGAATATCAGAAAGTTGATGCAATTCGCCGCGACTTTGTTGCCAATATTTCCCATGAACTTAAAACACCAATCGGTGCCTTATCCTTATTGAGCGAAGCTGTTTTAGGTGCGAAGAGTGATCCAGATGCTGTGGTTAAGTTCGCTTCAAAAATGCAAAAGGAATCACGACGCTTAACCGATCTAGTACAAGAAATTATCAACTTATCGCGATTACAAGGTAATGACCCACTCCATTCTGCTTATGCCGTGGATGTTGAAGACATAATTCGTGAAGCTGCAAATCAATGTCAAATTAACGCTGAAAGCCGAAATATCGAAATAGTTTTTGGAGAAATATCTAATTCGACTGTATTGGGTGATCGGGATCAATTAATTATGGCGGCCCATAATTTAATTGATAATGCGATTAATTACAGCCCAGAGAGTACGAAGATTTCGGTAAGCGCTTCAGTAGTTGATGGGGTTGTTGAAATTTCAGTTGCTGATCAAGGAATCGGAATTGGCGAGAATGAACTTGAGCGAATATTTGAAAGGTTTTACCGGATTGATCCAGCAAGATCTCGTGAAACTGGCGGCACTGGACTTGGACTTTCAATAGTTAAACATGTCGCCATAAATCATGGCGGTGATGTAAAAGTGTGGAGCAAGATAAATGTTGGAAGTACTTTCGCGTTGCGGTTACCGATTGCACCAGAAGAGAGTATTGAAGATGTTGAAAATTAGGATGGGGAGTTTATGGTTCGGATATTGATTGTAGAAGATGAGTCTTCGTTTTCAGAAGCGCTGGAATTCCTGCTTAGCAAAGAGGGATTCGCAATAGTTACTGCTGCAAATGGTACAGACGCCATCACCAAATTTGATCAGGGTGGAATTGACCTGGTGCTCCTTGATCTAATGATTCCTGAAGTCTCTGGGACTGAAGTCTGCCGTCAAATTAGAACTAAATCCAAAGTGCCAATCATCATGTTGACCGCAAAGGATTCCGAAGTAGATAAAGTGGTTGGGCTAGAACTCGGTGCGGATGATTATGTAACAAAGCCCTATTCAACGCGCGAACTGGTGGCGCGGATTCGGGCTGTGCTTCGGAGAAATTCTGGTGAATCAGCAATTGGAGATATTGGTACCATGACTTTAGGTCCTGTGCGGATGGATACTGATCGACATCAAGTTTCGGTTAATGGTGTAAATATTTCACTTCCGCTTAAAGAATTTGAATTATTAGAATTTTTAATGCGCAATTCAGGACGGGTCCTTACTCGAGTGCAGTTGATTGACCGGGTCTGGGGCAGTGACTATGTTGGTGATACTAAAACTTTAGATGTGCATATCAAAAGATTAAGAGCGAAGATTGAAGTGGATCCAGCCAATCCTGTATTTATCCAGACCGTTAGGGGGCTGGGGTACAAGCTGGAGTTTTAGGATCTGTGCAAAGAACTGGGGTCTGCAACGCTACATCTTTAAACTCTCCAGTTTTTTCACGAACTAGTGCAGTTAAATTTATCGTTCCAGCGCTAGAAAAAGTTATTGAAACTGGTACGCGCTTACCGATTGTTGAGTTTAAAACTAATGCTCCAGCGTTAGCATTTGCACTTTCACCAGCAAATATTAATGGGCTATTTTTTAAAACTATATTAGAACCTGAAATTAGCGCCGGACTTCCATTAATAGAGATGCTCTTAACACTTTCAGCTTGATCGCCATTATTAACAAAAGTGCCAACTAAAACTCCAGAACCATCTGGTTGGGCAACAATTAAAAGGTGACGAATTTTCATTAATCCTAAGTCTGCTTCAACACCATCTGTTACTTGCTTAATCTTTCGAGTTGGTGCATCAAACCCAGCGCCACAACTAGTTAGAAATAACGAAGCAATTACAGAGATAAGTAGCGATGTGAGCAATGTAGATTTTTTCATAAGGGAATCTTATTAGAAAGTATTTATCGTAATATGCAAAAACGGCAAAAAATGAGTGATATTGGCTG
>CAZMNB010000032.1:0-12175 GCA_964567545.1 uncultured Bifidobacterium sp.
GGTAATTGGCATTGACTTATGGCACGCTGTTGAGTTCTCAAGGTACGGGCGCGCACCGATTGAAGACGTCAGTCCGTTCTCGGGGCAACCTGCATCCACCCCTTTTAGAGGGCAGAAGGAGAAACTTAGCCACCCTTTGCAATAAGGTCAAATTGGCGTGATTCCCACAATTTGAGTGCGGAAACTAGCCAATAACCTTGATTTATAAGGGTTTTAAAGCTTCTAGGGAAGTTCTTACTTCGCTATCCGGCCGTGAAACGTCCGTCTCGTAACGAAGAATTGGAGGGTATCGCGCTCATCAAGCTTAGGTCAAATCAATGGCCGAGCGATATCTCTCAATCGCTTGCGAACTATTTGTAAGTTATCCAATTATTCTGTTAGTTCTACCGCGGCTAAATCTTTTTTTCCTTTTCGTAAAACCAAAAATTTTCCGGCGATCAGATCAGATGATGTTGGCACAAAATCTTCTGCAGTTATCTTTCGATTATTTAGATACGCACCACCTTCTTTTATAATTCTGCGCGCCGCCGACTTAGATTCACAAACCCCGGTAGCAACTATTAAATCCACCCAAGATGGCATCACTGCAGTTGTATGAATAGTAGTTCGAGGTAACTCCGCAAGTGCGCCTGCCAAAGTTTCAGAATCAAGTTCAGTAATTTCACCTTGACCAAAAAGTGCTTTCGCTGCAACTTCAACCTTTGCGCAAGCTTCTGCACCGTGAATAGAAGTGGTAACTTCACGAGCTAGCGCCCGATGCGCTTCACGCGCACCCGGATTAGTTGCCAGGGATTCTAAAAGTTCAGCTATTTCTGCATGTGATTTGAATGAGAAAACTTTCAAAAGTTTAGCCACATCTCGATCATCTGAATTGATAAAGAATTGATAAAACGCGTATGGCGAAGTCATGCTCGGGTCAAGCCAGATTGATCCCGTCGCAGTTTTGCCAAATTTTTCGCCATCGCTCTTAGTCAATAATGGGACTGAAAGTGCATATGCGCTTTCACCAGTAACTTTACGAATCAAGTCCAAGCCAGCTGTAATATTTCCCCATTGATCACTGCCGCCAAGTTGCAACGTACAATTAGATCGTCGGAAAAGTTCCAAGAAATCGTAAGCTTGTAATACTTGATAAGAAAATTCGGTGTAAGAAATTCCACCGCTTTCTAACCGCGTAGAAACCGAGTCTTTGGCCAACATTTGATTGACGCTGAAATGTTTTCCGATATCACGCAAGAAATTTAAAGCCGATACTGGCGCAGTCCAATCTAAATTATTTGCCATAGTTGCCGCATTCTTCGGAGCTTTAAAATCTAAAAAACCTTCTAATTGCTTGCGGATTCGTTCCAACCATTGCGCAACGATCTCTTCATCATTTAACGAACGCTCTGCGCTTCGACCACTTGGATCACCCACTAATCCAGTCGCGCCACCCACTAACGCAATAGGTTTATGGCCAGCCAATTGAAAACGACGGAGCATCGTCATCTGAACTAAATTTCCTAAATGCAGGCTAGGCGCCGTTGGATCAAAACCTATATATAGAGTGCGAGATCCAGAATCTAAATGTTTAGCCAATTCAACTTCATCGGTTGATTGCGCGAACGCCCCCCGCCATTTCAAATCGGCAATTAATGCGCTAGTCATCTTGTTTCCAATCTCATAGCGTCATCGTTTCAGCAAATTTTATAGTTGCAGTATCCAACCATTTCTTCTTTTGCAACGCGCTACTGCGCAATTTAGCGATTTGCAGGATTACACTTTTCGGCGCAGTGCCGTTTGATGTTGCTCTAGCTGTAATTGCGCCTGATACCTCTAGATATTGCAAAATGTCGATTTCTAGTTCGGGGTGCGCTGACTTGAATTCCGCGGGGCTCAATTCATGCAACTCGCAATTCCGACCCTCTGCTATTTTTACACATTGACCGGCTGCATCATGTGCCTGGGCAAAATTCACATTTTTACGAACTAGATAATCGGCTATCTCAGTTGCTAACGCAAAACCTAACGGCGCTGCCGCACGCATTTTCTCCCGGTTAAATTTTGTACTTTTAACCATTCCAGATAATGGCGGCAAGAGAAGTTGCAGATTCTCTACGCTGTCAAACAGCATCTCTTTATCTTCTTGTAAATCACGGTTATATGCAAAAGGTAAACCTTTCAAAACGGTAAGCAAACCCGTTAAATTCCCAATAAAACGACCCGCTTTGCCGCGCGCAAGTTCAGCTACATCAGGATTCTTTTTCTGTGGCATTATTGACGAACCAGTTGAATATGCATCATCTAGTTGAGCCCAACCAAATTCAGTAGTTGACCAAATAGTCCATTCCTCGCCTATCCTGGATAAATGCAAACCAATCATTGCTATTACAAATAGCGCTTCAGCCACATAATCCCGATCGCTAACAGCATCAATACTGTTCTGCGCAACTGCATCAAAACCTAGACGTTTAGCGGAATTTTCTGGGGATATTGGGAGCGATGAACCAGATAGCGCGCCAGCTCCGAGTGGTGAAGTTGATGCGCGAACCATCCAATCTGAAATTCGCGAAATATCGCGTTCCAAAGAAACCGCGTGTTTGGCCAATTCATGCCCGAAGGAAACTGGCTGTGCGTGTTGCAAGTGTGTAAAACCAGGGGCAATCGCATCCACATAATCCAATGACTTTGCCAATAACTCTTCTTGTAAATTTAAAACACCTTTAGCAATATCCAGCATGTTATCAATCAAATATAATTTCAAGTCAGTGGTAACTTGATCATTACGGGAGCGACCGGCTCTAATCGCGCTACCAGCCTTGCCGATCTTTTCTATTAAGCCACGTTCTAAAGCGGAATGGACGTCTTCATCATCCACATTTGGCGTAAAAGTTCCATTTTTTACTTCGGTAAAAAGATCAGTTAAAGCACTTCTTATTTTTGCACATTCAGTTGCTCTCAATAACCCAGAATTTTCTAAACCATCCAAATGCGCTATTGAACTAATAATGTCATATGGTGCTAAACGCCAATCAAAATGCACGCTACGTGAAAGCGCAAAAACAGAATCTGTTGGTGATTCCGCAAACCTACCGCCCCAGAGCGCCATCTATTTTCGCTTCCTATCTTTAATTTGACGGGATTTAGATTTCTTGGACTTTCGTGCTGGTGCTGCGAATTCTTTCAGAATCTCCGCCAATGCGGGGCCACCATTCGCCTGTTTCGCAACTACTAATACCGTGTCATCACCAGCAATTGTGCCAATCGCCGCTGCTAATTCACCGTTAAGCGCTGCTCTATCAATCGAACTTGCTAATAAATTTGCGCCACCTGGCGGTGTTCGAACCACTGCCAAATTTCCGCTGCCAACAACTGAGAGTACTAATTGATCTGAAACTCTAGTTACCCGACCCAACCTCTGCCCATCGCTATCAATAAAACGGTATGTCATTCCACCAGAAGCGGTCTTTGCGCGAATTGCACCTACTTCGTCTAAATCCCTGCTAGCGGTAGCTTGAGTGACTCTAATTCCAGCTTCAGCCAACAATGTAACTAAATCAGATTGCGAATGGACTTTGCCGGCTTCGACCAACTCGATAGCCAACGCTCGACGACTAGTAGCCGAGATGATTCGCTTAGCTTTCTTAACCATTTAACGACTCCAAAGTTTTTCGGAAAGCGGCTACAAAATCCAGAATATTTCGTTTAGTGATTATAAAAGCTGGGGCAATCCTTATAACGTCATCACTAGGTGCGTTTACAAGTACCCCATTAATTAACAATTCCGCTGCTAAAGTTTTTGCATTTGGAGATTTCAAAACAATTCCAAGCAATAATCCACTGCCACGGACTTCCATAACCATAGGAATTTTCGCTAATTCGAACTTCAATAAATTTCCAAGGATCACATTACTTTTCATCAAGCTCTTGGATTGAATAGCGTTTATCGTTGCGTTAGCGGCTGCACAAGAAACGGGATTGCCCCCAAAAGTAGAACCGTGATCTCCAGGTTTGAACAAATTACTAGCGCGACCGAGCGCAATCATTGCACCAAGTGGTAACCCGCCACCTAAACCTTTCGCAATCGTTACCACATCCGGCGTGATCGCTTCGGCTTCGTAACCAAACCAGGTTCCGGTACGACCCATACCAGTTTGGACTGCATCAATTACAAGAAGTGCCCCAGTTTTATCGCAAATCTCGCGCGCGGCTTTCAAGTAACCCTTGGGCGGAACAATAACTCCCGCCTCGCCCATGATTGGTTCCAGAATTACCATTCCAGTTTTATAGTTCACGGCACGTCGCAACGCCGCTACATCACCATAATTAACATGTTTTATCTTACGAAGTAAAGGCCGGAACGGATCCCGTTTTGCAGGTTGTCCAGTTAATGAAATTGCACCCATCGTCCGTCCGTGAAATGCATCGCGGGCAGCCACAATATTGGTGCGGCCAGCTAACCGAGAAAGTTTAATAGCAGCTTCATTTGCTTCCGCTCCGGAATTGCAGAAAAATACTTTCGCTCCTTTGTCACCGGTCATTTTTTGAAGCGATTGTGCTAATTGCAATACTTCCGGGTGCATATAGAAATTGCTTACATGACTAAGTGTTGAAATTTGCTTAGAAACCGCTTTAACAATTGCTGGATGTGCATGTCCAAGTAAGTTAGTAGCTATTCCGCCCAGAAAATCCAAATATTTCGCGCCATCAGCATCGTAAACAAAAACGCCTTTACCTTTGACAAGTGAGATGGATGGAGTTCCATAACTGGGTTGCAGAGTGTTATTCCAAGTGGCTTGCGCTAACGCATTCCCAATTTTCTGAATTTTTTTCACGCCGTCACCAGTGTTCCGCCAGAATGTGATAACGCTGCGATAAATGCTGAGTCATTCTTGCCATCGATTATCCGTGCAGTTTTTGCTCCTGAATTTAACGCGTTGATGCAGGCCGAAACCTTGGGAGCCATTCCGCTTTCAAACGTATCGGCAATCTCTGAAAGAGCTGCCACCGATATTGAAGAGATAAGCGAACTCTTATCTGGCCAATTACGATAAATCCCAGGAACGTCGGTCATAAAAATTGTGGCATCGGCACACAAGGAACCTGCGATGGCTCCAGCAACGATATCCGCATTTACATTCATGCCTATGCCGTCTTTAGTTTCGGAGACCGGAGAAACTATTGGAATGAAACCCGCATCCATCAATGAAATCAGAATCTCTGGATGCACACCGATTACTTCGCCCACTTGACCAATGCTCTGCATCTGCCCATTTATCAAAATTTGTTTGGGCACTACATCCAATAGTGCCTGGCTCTTCCCGCTTATACCTACAACTTTCAAGCCATTACTTCTAAATAATTTAACTATGGCGCGCAAAACTCTGCCAGAAAGTACTTCTTCAACTACCTCGAAAATTTCGGGCGAAGTTACCCGATAACCACCAACTACTTCCTTTGCCAAACCTCGGGCAGAAATTTCAGAATCAATCATGGGTCCACCACCATGCACAATTACAAATCTCTCGCCGTTTTTATGTAATTTTTGTATTTGACTTAGCCAACTACTATGTTCATCAGCGTTCAAATCCATGGCATGCCCACCATATTTAATAACGATCATGTCGCATACGCAGAATTCTCGTGAACATACATTGCGGTTAAATCATTGGTAAAAATAGTGGCACTTTCATTACCAATATTTAGATCTATCACAATTTCAATCAGCTCACCAGACATATCAACCAATTGTCGATCCGCACCTGGCGAACTCTGCGTGCAAACTTGCACCCCATTTAGATTTACATCAATATTATAAGGATCAAATTCCGCCGAAGTGGTGCCAATTGCCGCCAAAATCCTGCCCCAGTTTGGATCTTCTCCATGTAAAGCGCATTTAAGCAGATTGTTCCGTGCGCAAGCTCGACCCACCGCTACTGCATCAGCTTCCGTTAGCGCATTAATCGTCGTGATTGAAACTATTTTTGTATGTCCCTCAGCATCTGCGATCAATTGATATGCGAGATTACTACATACTTTCATTAAAGCAGTTTCTAATTCGGTTTCCGTCAACGCTATACCTGAAGCTCCGGAAGCCAAGAAAAGTACCGTGTCATTTGTCGAAGTACAACCATCTGAGTCAATTCGATTGAAAGTTCTCTCAACAACTTTTTCAAAAATATTTTTTGCAGAATCAGAATCCACAACTGAATCACTCATAATTACCGAGAGCATTGTTGCTAAGGATGGCGCCAGCATTCCAGCACCCTTTGCTATTCCCGCAAAGGCTACGCCAGATATCTCATGAGTGGAGATTTTTGGTTTGGAATCAGTTGTCATAATTCCAGTAGCGCAATCTATTAGGGTGGATTTCGAAAGATTTGCAATTGCCAGATTTGCTCCATTTATCAACTTATCCATCGGAAGCCGCACTCCAATTAAGCCAGTGGAACAAACCACAACATCGCTAGCCGCACTGTTTAACAGATCCGCAACGTGTTCAGCAGTTTTGTGTGTATCCAAAAATCCGTCCGGACCAGTACACGCATTCGCACCTCCACTATTAAGAATTACCGCTTTAACCTCATTATCTCTTACGACTTCCCTGCTCCAAGTTACCGGTGCGGCCACAATCTTATTACTTGTAAAAACTGCAGTACCAAAATATTGCGGACCTTGATTAACAATTATTGTTAAATCCTTTACTTCATTACTTTTAATACCAGCGCTAACTCCAGCGCCTACAAATCCAGAAGGTAAATTCACGATCCTATTCCGATCGAAATCAATCCAGTTTCTTCGGCAAAACCAGAAATTAAGTTTGCATTTTGAATTGCTTGACCGGCTGCCCCTTTGCCCAAATTATCAATCGCAATCGAGATGATCAACCGCTTTGAATGAACATCTATTGCAACTTGCAAATGCGCACTATTAGAACCAATTAATGAACTTGTTTGCGGCATCTGTCCGCTCGGTAATAGATGTACGAATTTCGCATCCACGAAATAATCACTATAGATATTAGTTATTTCGGATTGCGAAACATCCTGGTTTAACTTTGCCGTAACCGTTGCCAGAATTCCCCTTGGCATGGGTGCCAATATTGGCGTGAACGAAATTTTGACATTTGGCACTTTGGAAATTTTGCTTAAAGATTCCTCGATTTCAGGCGTATGCTGATGAACTCCGCCAAATTTATATGATGAAAGCGAATTCATTACCTCACTGGCTAACAATTGGATCTTTGCGCTTCTGCCAGCTCCGGTAGTGCCGGATGCAGCTACTACCACAATGTCATCTTGCACAATTAAGGATTTATTAACAGCAGGTGCTGCCGCCAGGGCAATAGCGGTGGCATAACAACCAGGATTGGAAATCCGGTTAATATTTGGATCAATTTGAAAAAGTTCCGGTAAACCATACTGCCAAGCACCCGCATAACTACCGCCATAGTATTTTTCCCAAGAAGTTTTGCTTGCGAGTCTAAAGTCCGCTCCTAAATCTACGATTTTTACAGCGTCATCGATATAAGGAATCAATTTACCGGATTCGCCATGCGGTAATGCTAAAAAAACTAAATCACATTCGTTAATTTTTGAGATTTCCGTAATTGCGAAATTACTGCCATTAAATTGGGTTAAGTGAGGATGAACGCTTGTAATCGGTTCGCCAGCATTGGCACCTGCTGCAATGTAGCAAAGTTCGAAATTAGGATGGAGCGCAAGCATGCGTAAAAGTTCGCCACCTGCATAACCACTTGCCCCTACTACCCCAGTTTTCATTAACAGAGCATAACATTATATGTATAAACATACAAACATATGCATAATTATGCAGAACGGATTACCGCTCCACAAGCTTTTATCGCTGCAATTCCGGCTGCTTCTCGGAGTTGGGATACTTCTTCAGCTGTGAGTGTCCGATCTTCGGCTCTAAAAACTAGGGTAAAAGCTAGCGATATTTTGCCTTCGCCAACTTGGTCATACCGATCGAATAATGTGATGGACTCGAGCAATTCCCCAGCACCAATTCTTAATGCTTGCGCAACATCGGCAGAACTAACTGTTTCTGGAACTATCAGAGAAATATCCTGAATTGCGGCGGGCATGGTCCAGACTCTTGGAGCAGAAATTAGTTCCCGGAATGGCACAGCATCTAACACAACCACAAACGCTGACGTCCGCTCGGGTAGACCAAATTCCGAAATTATTCTTGGGTGTAATTCACCCGCATGCGCTACCGGTTTACCTTCTATCTGAAACTCGGCACATCTTCCCGGATGCCACGGCGCTAATTCCGTATTCGAAACTCTGTAATTCGCGCCCATTTCATCAAGCAAAGTTGCCGCCATTTCAACGGCATCGCTCCATGAGGCTGACCGCCCCTTCCCCCACCAACCAGCGTTTTCAATTTTGCCGCCCAGAATTCCGCCGGCGTGTAATGGTTGTTTTGGTACCGAACTATAGATTTCTGAAATTACAGATTCAGTTGGTCGTTTATCCGTGCCAATTAATGGTTGTGGTTTTAATTCGGTAAGGTTTCTAAAAATTGATCCCAATTCAAAAATAGCTATGCTTTTTGCGCCTCGATTAATATTGCGCTCTGCCGTTAATAGCAGACCAGGAGTTAGATGGGTACGCAAGAATGGCGTCTCATCGGACATCGGATTTGCAATTTTGAATGTTCTAGCTCTATCACCGGTAAATCCAAGTAATTTCATAATTTGCGCGCTAACAAATGGATAGGTTTGCACTTCAGTTAATCCCAAATTTGCCAACTTGATTGCAATCGCACGCTTACGTTTCTGGGCCAGGTTCAACCCGGATTCACCAGTAATTTTTACTGGTGGAAGCAGCGATGGAATCAATTGATACCCATAACGGCGGGCAACTTCCTCCGCAAGATCTGCAGTATTTTGTAAATCTGGCCGCCAACTAGGTGGTGTGATCTCCCAATTTGAAGATTTTCCTGATTTATTTACTAAGCAACCAACTGATTCTAAAGCAAGGGAAACTTGGGCATCGCTGTATTGGTATCCGATTAAAATCGAAATATTCTTTGGAATCAATGAGATTGCAGGGATTTTTGAGAAAGCTCCGGCGGAATGGACACCAACATATTGCGCCCCAGTTAACTCCACTAGCAATTGCGCAGCCCTCGCCGAAGCGATTTCAGCCAGCGCGGGATCTACCCCGCGTTCAAATCTCCTTGATGCCTCAGATGAGAGAATATGGTTTCGAGAATTCTTAGCAACTGCTATTGCAGAAAAATGTGCAGCTTCGATTGCAATTCTCTTCGTGCTGGAATTTACTTCAGATTCCAAACCACCCATGGTTCCGGCAATTGCAAGTGGCTTCTTATCGTCTGCAATTAGAAGGTCGCTCTTATTCAAATCGCGTTCTACGCCATCTAAAGTTTTGATCTGCGCATATTTCCCTGCTCGTTGTACATGGATTTTCCCAGATAATTTGTCAGCATCAAAGGCATGTAACGGTTGACCGAGTTCGAGCATTACGTAATTGGTTATATCTACCGCAACCGAAATCGATCGCATTCCGCATTTTTGAAGGCGTCGTTGCATCCAAATCGGTGAGGGTCTATTTGGGTCTACCTTTGCTAATGTTCTCAGAAAAATTAAATCAGCTCCATTCGGCTCATCAATGAGAACCTCAATCGCTGCACCAGATCCCTCTATCTTTAAACCTTTTGCGAATGAAGAATCAGCTGGATCTTTAAAAGTAACCTTTAAAGCGCCAGCTAGCTCTCGTGCTGCTCCACGAATAGAAAGTGCATATCCTCGATCCGGATTCACCGCGATATCAATTACTGGATCATCTATAGCAAGAGCTAATATCGCATCATCACCATTATTTAAAGTTGAATCATTAACAACCATTATGCCGCTGTGGTCTTCGCTTAAGCCGAGCTCCCGCGCAGAACAGATCATGCCATTACTGGTCTTTCCGTAAGTTTCACGAGCTGCAATTGCAAAATCACCTGGAAGAAGGGACCCCGGAAGCGCGACTACCACTTTATCTCCAACCACAAAATTAGTTGCCCCGCAGATTACGAATCGATGCTCCTTTTCAGCGCAATCTAATTCCACATATCGAATTGGTTTCTTCTGTTCTTTCAACTCTTCAACGGCAATCACAGTTCCAATTACCAAGGGTCCTCGAATATTATCGGCAGCATTTGCTATTGATTCAACTTCAAAACCAACGTTTACAAAATGTTCTGCGATCGATGAAACGCTTGCGTTTTTTGGAATTTCTACAAATTCAGCGAGCCAAGATAGCGGAATTTTCATCGAACTCCAGTTCCAAAAGCTTGCGAAAATCTAACATCGCCTTCAACTATGTCATGCATATCAGCTATGCCATGACGAACCATAAGAGTCCGTTCCAAACCCATTCCAAATGCGAAACCAGAGTATTCATCGGTATCAATTCCACATGCTCTTAAAACTTTTGGATTAACCATTCCGCAGCCGCCCCATTCAACCCAGCGACCGCGATAGAAGAAATCGACTTCCGCACTTGGTTCCGTAAATGGAAAGAAGGAAGGTCTTATCCGGGTGGTCACATCTGGGCCAAACATTTTCGCGGCAAAGAAATCCAGTGTCCCCTTCAAATGGGCCATGGTTATTCCTTTATCTATAACCAACCCTTCAACCTGGCTAAAAACTGGGGTGTGCGTAGCGTCTAATTCATCGGCGCGATATGTGCGTCCTGGGCAGATGACGTAAATAGGTGGCTTGCGATCTAGCATCGTTCTTATTTGGACTGGCGAAGTATGGGTACGCATAACTAAACCAGAGTCCAATGGTTCAATAAAAAAAGTATCTTGCATAGTACGAGCGGGGTGATCTGCCGGAATGTTAAGCGCATCAAAATTTAACCAGCCTGATTCAAGTTCTGGTCCTTCCGCAACCGTGTAACCGAGCCCTACGAATAAATCTGAAATCTCATTAGTAAGAATCGTTAATGGATGGAGCCCACCAACGCTTCCCCGTTTTGTGGGAAGTGAAACATCAACTCGCTCAGCGGCTAATATTTTGCTATCTCGTTCACCGATTAGAAATTCTTCGCGCTCTGCGTAAACGGCGTTAACTTGCGCACGAGCTGCGCCAATCACTTTGCCGAATTCGGCTCTTTCATTTCCAGGCAGCGTACCTAACGCTTGGTTGGCTTTCGCTAACGGCGATTTATCGCCGACGTGAGCTAATCGGACTGTCTTCAAATCTTCGAGATTTCCCGCGTTCAACAGCGCTGCGAGAGCTGCCTGCTTATCGTTTTCGATAGAAGCTACGGTTAATGACACAGTGGAAGTCTACTAAGTCAGTAGCGGGAGATGCGTTATTTAATCGCGGATTAAAGCTTAGTTGCTTGCGAAACTTCATACATCACAACGGTGGCCGCGGCCGCCAAATTCAGACTTTCGGCTCGCCCTGCCATCTCTATCGTGACTAAATTCAAATCCGCTGAAATTTCACTTGGTAAGCCACGGGCTTCATTCCCGAATACCCAGATTGATGGTTTCTTATTCAATTTTTGCAACGCCTCTACCAATCCCAGTTCGCTATTTCCATCCGTGCCAAATATTTGAATTGAATTCTTATGGGCAAGTTGCTTTAAATTTGAAATTGACACATCTTCAAAGACCGGAATATGCCAGAGTGATCCGGCGGTTGCGCGGACAACTTTAGGTGAGTAAACATCAACAGATTGCTCTGAAAAAACGATGGCGTCGAATCCGAATGCATCCGCAGTTCTAATTACCGCACCAGCATTACCAGGGTCTTGAATTTGCCAAAAATATGCGATCCGTAGCGGTTGTTTTGATATAAAGTTAGCAAAATTATGTTTTGAAATATCACAGAGCGCCAGAATACCTTGCGGAGTAACGGTATCCGCCATTGCCCGCATAACTTCTTCGGTTACTTCTACCGTTTTGCCAAGGATTTCGCTGGTCAGTAGATTCTCTTCATCTAGTTTCGCTCTACCTGCTTCAGTCAAATAGAGAGTTTCTAATTTAGGATCTCCAAATTTGATTGCTTCGCGAATTGATTGCAACCCTTCAGCAATAAATTCCGATTCGGATTTTCGCTCCTTGACTCCCCTGGGACCTAAAAGAGCCTTCACTCGCTCCACGTGCGGCGAATGAAGGCTCGTAATCATTTTAGATTAGGAAACTT
>CAZMNB010000033.1:0-11787 GCA_964567545.1 uncultured Bifidobacterium sp.
CATTGCGCTCTGTGAAAATAAAGCGCTTCATCTTTGGATTCCATCGACGAGTCTGGTGTCCGAAATGGACTCCGCTGTCGAGAAGTTCTCGCATTGTTACAACCGCCATGGCGGCACACTCCTTTTAAGGTTTTCTACGCGTAGGTAAAAAACCCGCTCGGTTTATGGTTAAACATTTTGTTTAACCCGTCGTACTCGAGTCACCTACTGAGTTCGCGGTTTATCCATGAATTCAGACCGAGGTGTTATTTGAGTACTGAGATGTCACAGGCCCGAAGGTCTGTGCAGGCCAAATCCTACCTGAGCCAACCGTATGCAAAAACCACTTCCCTGCCGTTTAAATAAAGAGAAGTTGAGCTCCATCGGTCATTTCAATGAAGTCCGAGGCAGAAATAATTCCCGCCACATCGTCGCGAAGATCGCTCTCTTCTAATTTGTTCATCTCCGCCGATAATCTGCAAGCCCAGAGGTGGCCACCTGAAGCGACAATTTGTTCCAGAAAATCAGGTACTTCAGGAATATCTAAATCCGCTATCTGCTTTTTTAACATATGGGTTGCCATAGCGGTCATTCCCGGTGCAGCTGCTATCGGTTGTGGCAGATGAACATCACCTATTGGTAAATGCATTGCAGTGTTGCCTGCAGGGCTAAATTGTAAATGGTTCATTCGGCTCTTTGTGATCATGTCAAACCCCCAAAATGTAAAGAATAGATGGGTTTCAACACCTTCACCTAAAGCTGCATTTGCAAGAATCAATCCTGGATATGCCATATCCAAATTTCCTTTTGAACAAATAATTGCCAGTTTACGGTTACTCTCTTTGTTGTCAAACTTTGGAACAATTGTTGGTGCTGGAAATGTTGTCATTTTTTTCCTCCATGTTAAATTAATATAATTTTGTCTAAATTTTTTAAACGCAACCTTTTGGTTTTGGAATTCCTGCGATATATGACATTTTTTTAGCAGGTTTCTTGGGAAATAATTCAAATTGCTCCTTAATTGGGAATCCACCTGCTACTTGTACTCGTCGCGAGGTAGGAGATTCACCCACTTTCTTAAAATCATCCCTGATGAATTTGATAATCTCCCAATGGCGATCAGTTAGCAGTATTTCGATTTGAGTTGCCAGCGATTTTGCGATTTCTTCGTTCCATTCGTCGAAATCGGTCATAAAGCCTTCGTCGTTTACGGTGACTGGTTTCCCAGCTATTTCGATAATTGGCATCTAAACCAACTCCTTTTCCTTTGCTACTTCTAAATGTTTACCTTTCATCGACATCAATGCCGGGATTGGTATAAATCGACCTTTGAGTAATAGGTTCCAATAGATCCACCTAAAAGCTAATTTTCCTAGATGATTTAATCGACTCTCCTTTAAGAGTGGTAACGGCCCAAGAATCGGTATTGGAAACTTTCCTTCTAATGGCTCGATGTTGTAATTAAAATCAATTAGCAATCCTTTTCTGTGACCAGATTCGATAAAACAATTTGCATGACCGTCAAATTTATGTTTCATGGGCAGACCATTTACAAATGAGAGAAAATTCTCTGAAAATAGATCTACGGCAAAATGAGCTACAGATCCCGCTTTAGATGCCGGAATATCAGAAGCATCACCTAACACAAATATGTTGGCAAACTCCTTTGCCAAGAAGGTTTCCTTATCTGTCTTGACGTAATTCAATTCATCGCCCAGCCCAGATCTACTAATGAAATCAGCGCCCATATTTACTGGGATGCTGACAAGTAAGTCAAACGGGACTTCTCGTTCATCCATTGAAACCAATACTTTTCGATCACAATCCACTCGCTCAATTACGAAATCCGCTTCTAATTTTATATTGCGATTCTCCAACATAGCGCTTAAGTGCTTTGAACTTACTGGTTTAGTAAACGCTCCTTCAAGTGGTGTTACGTAAACTATCTCCACGCGCTCTCGCATTTTTCGATTTTCAAAATATGCATCAGCAAGGAATGTAAATTCGAGAGGTGCTACGGGGCACTTGATCGGCATTTCTGAAATATGAATTACCAGTCGCCCGCCTTTCCAACTTCGAAGTGCATCTCGCAGGGCCAGCGAACCCTCTGGTGTATAGAAATCAAATGCGCTTTTGAACCAGAGTTTTGGATCGCTCAAACCTGGTGTCATATCAGGCCGCGGAGAAGTTCCAGAAGCGATAACTAAATAGTCATAACCAAATTTTCTACCATCACTCATTAACACCGAGTTTTCTAATGGACTAACCTTTTCAATTTCACCTTCCACAAATTCAACACCTTTAGGAAAAAAACTGGGGCGATTTTTTTCTAATTGTTCAGGTTTGTAAATATCAAAAGGTAACATCAGTAGACCTGGCTGATAGATATGTTTTCGGTCGCGGTCAACTACAGTAATTGACCAATCCTTGCGCTCCAGTTTTTTTCTGAGTTTATTGGCAACCATCGTGCCAGCGGTACCGCCACCTAGAACTAATAGATTTTTCATGGTTCCTTCTTCCTCAGCGCCATTGATATTACGCTGAAGATTTATCCGCGCCTGCTTAAAAGCGAGTGATGGTTCTCTACCGATTGCGATAGTCGTCACAGCGTGAAGCCCTATTTTGACGCCTGCGGTATAGGTTTAGCGCATGGCAAAAACCCTTCCATCGCGAAACCTCGCACTTGAGTTGGTTCGAGTTACTGAAACTGCGGCAATTGCAGCATCAAGTTGGGTTGGTCGCGGCAACAAAGATGGCGCAGATCAAGCTGCAGTAGATGCGATGCGCAAAATGATTTCAACGGTTTCCATGAAAGGTGTGGTCGTAATTGGTGAAGGCGAAAAAGATAACGCTCCAATGCTTTATAACGGTGAAGAAGTCGGTGATGGCACGGGTTCTCCAGCAGATGTTGCGGTAGATCCCGTCGATGGCACCACGCTTACCGCCAAAGGGATGAACAATGCAATTTCGGTAATTGCGCTCGCGTCGCGCGGGGCGATGTTTGATCCATCAGCTGTTTTTTATATGGAGAAATTAGTCACGGGCCCAGAAGCTGCCGATGTAATTGATATAACTGCACCGGTAAAAGTTAACTTACAGAGAGTTGCCAAAGCGAAACACGTCGATATTTCATCGTTAACGGTTGTGGTGCTTGATCGGCCTCGCCATGACCAACTCGTCAAAGATATTCGTGAGGCAGGCGCTCGCATTAAATTCATAACAGATGGCGACGTCGCAGGCGCTGTTGAAGCAGCTCGCTCTAATACCGGTATTGATTTGCTGATGGGAATTGGTGGTACACCTGAAGGAATCATCGCAGCTTGCGCCATGAAATGTTTAGGTGGCGCAATTCAAGGAAGACTTCATCCGCGAAGTGATGAAGAACGTGCGAAAGCAATAGCGCAAGGTTTGGACCTCAATCAAATATTAAGTACAGATGATTTAGTAAAAGGTGATGATGTTTTCTTTGCTGCAACCGGGATTACCGACGGCGAACTATTACGAGGAGTTCGTTACGGTGAGCACAACATAACGTCAAATTCAATTGTCATGCGTGGCCGGACTAAAACAGTTCGAATTATTGAAACTGAGCACCCATTTAGTTCAATTCTTTCTTAAGCGCGCGGATGGGCTTGTTTATAAGCAGCTTTTAATCGATCTTGTGACACATGGGTATAAATCTGAGTAGTTGCTAACGAAGCATGGCCCAAAATCTCTTGTACAGTTCTTAAATCTGCGCCACCTTCTAATAAGTGCGTTGCTGCAGAATGTCGCAAGCCATGTGGACCCATCTTTTTTGAACCGCCAAGTGCTTCAACGGCAACATAAACAATCTCTCTAACCGTACGTTGATCAATGCGCTTGCCCCGAGTCCCAAGAAATACTGCGTTTCCCGATCCTTGGTTTGTTAACTCATTTCGAGATTCCAGCCAAACTTTAACGGCTCGGACTGCAGGTAAACCTATCGGAACAATTCGCTCCTTATTTCCTTTGCCGATAACTTTTAAAGTATTTCGGTCGAAATCAATATCTTGAATATCTAATCCGCAAAGTTCCGAAACTCGAATTCCAGATGCGTAGAGGATTTCAACAATGGCTCGATCTCTGATAGCACCGATCCCGCCGCCTTCGTCAACGCGGGTTGCAAGCGCATCCATAGTTGTAATCGCACTTTCAATATCTAAAATATTTGGGAGCGTTCGCTGTGGTTTTGGGGCAACTAATTGTTGTCCGATATCGCTACTCAACCAACCATTCTTGGCACCCCAATAAGTAAATGCTCTTATTGAAACCACTCGACGCGACATCGAGGAACGAGCTGCTCCTCTCGATTGTAAATTAGCAAGCCAGGAACGGAGATGGTTTAAATCTAATTGCGAAAATTCAGTAATCCCAAGTTTATTTAAATGTTCTAGAAGTGATTCTAAATCAGCAAGATACGCACGAATGGAGTTTTCGGAAAGATTGCGATCAATAATTAAATGCTCGCGATACTGGCCACGCAGCGTCGAATCCATTGGGCAAGGCTACTCGGGTATTTTGCCTTGTCGTAATAGTCCGTAAGTAACAGCATCTTCTAACGCCATTGCGGATGCAGCAATAACGTTTTCGTGCACGCCAATTGTGTTCCATTCACCGTTTCCATCACTGGTCTCAACCAGTACGCGGGTAACAGCGCCAGTTCCCAAGCGACCTTCCAGAATTCGAACTTTATAATCGGTGAGTTCTAATTTCCTAAGTTCTGGATAAAGTTTTTCTAACCCAGAACGTAGCGCAGTATCAATCGCATTTACCGGACCATTTCCAGATCCAGATGACTCAATTCTTTGACCATGGGCGATGATCGTGACATTAGCACGCGATTTAACGCTGCCGTTTTCTTCTTGATCGACAACGGTCTCCCATTTTTCAATTTTGAAAAATTGTGCGCGTTTACCATCAATTTCTTCCCGGAGTAATAATTCAAAAGTTGCATCCGCCGCTTCAAATGTATAACCGCGTGATTCCATCTCTTTAACGCGTTCTACTACTCGAGTTAGAACTTCTTTGTCGCTGCCAATGTCTATGCCAAGTTCTTGGGATTTCAATTCAATTGATGCGCGACCTGCCATGTCAGAGACCAACATTCGGCGATCATTACCGACGCTAGCTGGATCTTCATGTTGGTAAAGCGCTGGATCAACTTTGATTGCAGATGCATGTAGCCCAGCTTTATGAGCAAATGCGGAAATTCCAACATATGGTTGACGGGCACTTGATGCCACATTTGTAACTTCAGCAATCGCATGTGAGATTCGGAATGCTTCATGCAGTGAATTCTTAGGTAAAACTAATTTCTTCTTCTTCAATTCAAGATTTGCGATAATCGAAACTAAATCGGCATTGCCAGTACGTTCGCCATAACCATTAAGTGTGCCCTGAACATGGGTTGCACCCGCTGCAACTGCAGCGAGCGAGTTAGCGATTGCACATCCGGTGTCGTTATGACAATGAATTCCAAGGCGAGCATTGCTCTTTCCTAATACATCGTGTACTACTTGAGAAAGTTCATCTGGCAACATGCCTCCGTTAGTATCGCAAAGTGCGACAACATCAGCGCCGGCTTCCGCAGCGACTCGAACAACTTCGAGCGCGTAAGCTGGATTTGAACGGTAGCCATCGAAGAAATGTTCGGCATCTAGAAAAACTCTCTGTCCGCCGGTTTTTAAAAATTGAATCGATTCGGCAATCATGGCTAGATTTTCATCTAGGTTTGTTTTTAAAGCTAAATCAACGTGCCGATCATGAGATTTTGCAACCAGAGTTACGGCAGGTGCGCCAGAATCGGCAAGCGCGCGGAGCAAAACATCATCTGCCGCTTTAACACCCGGGCGACGAGTTGCACCGAATGCTACAAACGTTGCGTTCTTTAACTTCAATTCTTTTTTAGCCAGTGCAAAAAACTCAGTATCTTTTGGATTCGCGCCTGGCCAGCCACCTTCAATAAAACCAACACCAAGTTCATCAAGGTGTCGGGCAATTGTAAGTTTGTCGTGAATTGAAAGATTTAGACCTTCTTGTTGCGCGCCATCTCGGAGCGTGGTGTCATAAATATGGAACGCGTCAGAGATGCTCATTAACAGACCTTTTTATTCCATCCATGGATATCTGTAATTGTGCCATGTTGAATGCCAAGTAAATGTTCACGAAGCTGCATTGTGATCGGACCAGGAGTGCCATCACCTGTTGGCCAATTTCCAAATTCGCTCTTTGCACCGCCGATAGGAGAAATAACTGCAGCAGTACCGCAAGCAAAAGTTTCAGTGATTTCACCACTAGCAACGCCATCTCGCCAATCATCGATAGAGATCATGCCTTCTTCGGTTTTGTAACCTAAATCTTTTGCAACAGTAAGAATTGAATCTCGAGTTACTCCTGGCAGCAAAGTTCCAGTTAATTTAGGTGTGAAGATGGTGGCGTCTTTTCCTTTACCTTTAACGAAGTAAAGGTTCATACCGCCCATCTCTTCTACCCATTTACGTTCTAGCGCATCTAACCAAACTACTTGATCGCAACCTTGAGCCGCTGCTTGCTGTTGTGCAAGAAGTGAAGCCGCGTAATTTCCGCCGCATTTAGCTTCGCCAGTTCCGCCAAGAGATGCGCGTACATATTCAGTAGAAATCCAAACCGTTACTGCAGTAGTTGTAGAGAAATATGCGCCAACTGGGCAAGCAATCAATATGTATGAAGCGCTCTTTGAAGGACGAACTCCGATCGCAACTTCGGTTGCGATCATAAATGGGCGAATATAGAGCGAGGAACCAACCTTGTGTGGCACCCAACCTTTATCTTGTTTAACTAGCGTTTCAATGGTTTCGATAAATGATTCAACTGGAAGTTCTGGAAGCGCTAACCGCTTTGCCGATTTAGCAAAACGTTTTCCGTTTGCATCTGGGCGAAACAAACTAATCGAATTATCTGGTTGCCAATATGCTTTTAAGCCTTCGAATATCTCTTGGCCATAATGTAGAACCATGGTTGCTGGATCGAGCGATAGTGGGCCATAAGCTTTTAATTCAGCATCGCCCCACCCAGAATCAACATGCCAATTAGCAATAACCATATGGTCCGTAAAATATTTACCGAATCCACCTTCATCTACTTTTGATTGACGAATTGCATCAGGTAACGCTGTAGCGGATGGTGTGATATTTATTTTCATAGCTATTCTTTCACTGCAATAGCAAGAGTTTTGCCGATTTCAGTTGTTGAACGTTTTTTATCGCCGCGAGTCAATAAATCCGCTGCCACTGCGCGCTCAACATCTTTAGCTGCATCAACTAAACCTAAATGGCTAAGCATCATCGCAATCGACATTATGGTCGCAGTTGGGTCAGCAATACCTTTGCCGGCGATATCTGGAGCTGAACCATGAACGGGTTCAAACATTGATGGGAATTTGCCGGTTGGATTTATATTTCCAGAAGCCGCGAGCCCAATACCACCACAAATTGCAGCTGCAATATCAGTCAGAATATCGCCAAAAAGGTTATCGGTAACAACTACATCGAAACGATCTGGGTTAGTAACAAAGAACATTGAAGCCGCATCAACATGCAAATAATCTGTTGTGACATCCGGAAATTCTTTAGCAACTTCATTAAAAGTTCGGGTCCATAAACTGCCAGCGCGAATTAATACGTTGTTTTTATGTACCAAAGTAAGTTTCTTGCGTGGTCGCACTTGCGCGCGGGTGAATGCATCTCGAATTACTCGCTCAGCGCCGCGTCGGGTATTTAAACTTTCTTCAGTCGCGATCTCATCAGCTGTACCTTCAGCAAGTACGCCACCAGCACCAACATATGGACCTTCAGTGCCTTCGCGCACCACAATGAAATCAAGTTCAGAAAATCCAGCAAGTGGTGATTTCACTCCAGGATAAAGCCGAGCAGGTCGCAAATTAACAAAGTGATCAAATGCAAAACGAAGTTTTAATAATAAGCCACGTTCTAAAACACCACTTGGAACTGTTGGATCGCCAACTGCGCCAAGCAGAATGACATCGGCCTTGGCTAATTCTTTTAGGGTCGCATCAGGTAGCGTCTCGCCAGTTTTGTGCCATAGGCGAGCACCTAATTCGTACTCCTTTTTATTGAAAGTTACGCCGTATTTGGTGGAGAGCACATCTAAAACTTTAAGCCCTTCGGCTACCACTTCTGGACCTATGCCATCGCCGCCGATAACTGCAAGATTAAAAGATTTTGTCATCGCTCATCCCAACAACGAAACTGAAGTAACAGAATTCGAACGAGTCTCTTGCTTAACTAACGCAACCATCTCAGTTGGAATTGAAGAGTCAACGGTAATTGCCATCAGCGCTTCTCCACCTTCGCTATTGCGTGCGACCTGCATCCCGGCAATATTTATGCCCGCTTTGCCAAGTGTATTTCCAACGATTCCAACGATCCCGGGACGATCACCGTACCGGAGAAATAACATATGACTGGTTGGCGGTAGGTCTAAATCAAAGCCATCAATTGCGATGATTTTCTCTACTTTTCTAATTCCCATCAAAGTACCATGCACATCAACAAACTTGCCATCAGCAAATGATGCGTGCAAAGTAATCATGCTGCGAAATTCTGGGCTTTCAGCATTTGTTGTGACATTTGCAGTTAAGCCGCGCTCTTCGGCAATGTTAGGCGCATTTACATATGTGACATCTTCAGCGCCGGTTGCAAGCAATGCACCTTTGATTGCGCTGGTTGCAAGCACGGAACAGTCGTGGCCGGAAATATCGCCTTTAACTTCAATTGCAATTGAAACCGGAAGCTCACCAGCTAGTGCGGTTGCTACCTGTGAAAGTTTTTCAACTAACGGCAAACTTGGACGAATATCTTCATCTATTGCGCCACCTTTAACGTTAACCGCGTCGGGAACTAATTCACCAGAGAGCGCTTTTCGAACTGAAACTGCAACCGCAATTCCAGCGCGTTCTTGGGCTTCATCGGTAGATGCGCCAAGGTGTGGCGTAGCAACTACTTGATCAAGTTGAAAAAGTGGTGAATCTGTACATGGTTCAGTAGCGAAAACATCAAGTCCCGCCCCAGCAACACGACCTTCCGTGATTGCTTTATGAAGTGCAACCTCATCTAGTACGCCACCACGGGCCGCATTAATTATCCGAACTGAAGGTTTAACTTTCTTAAGTGCTGCTTCGCCGATTAAGTTTGCAGTCTCTTTGGTTTTCGGTAAATGGATTGTGATGAAATCCGATTGCGCTAATAACTCATCTAGCGTCACTAGGCGAACACCAAGTTGTGCGGCACGGGCAGGTTGTAGATATGGATCGTAAGCAACAATCTCCATTCCAAAAGCCTGCATTCGGGAAGCGACTAATTGACCGATTCTGCCAAAACCAACAATGCCAAGAGTTTTCTCAAATAACTCGGCTCCAGTGTATTTTGAACGTGCCCATTTACCATTCTTAAGCGCAGCATGAGCTGGTGAAATAAAACGTGCGCTTGAAAGTAGTAATGAAATGGCAAGTTCAGCAGCGCTTACTATGTTTGAAGTTGGTGCGTTAACGACCATCACTCCTGCACCAGTTGCTGCAGGAATATCTACGTTATCTAAACCAACTCCAGCGCGAGCAATTACTTTTAAGCCTTTTGCCGCAGTTATGGCTTCACTATCCATCTTGGTAGCAGACCTAATCAACACAGCATCTACTCCCGCACTAAGTGCAGCGAGAAGTTCGCCTCGATTAGCGCCGTCACAATTTCGAACTTCGAAATCAGGACCAAGCGCCTCTAACGTGGCAGGGCTAAGTTCTTCTGCGATTAAGACGATTGGTTTAGCCACGCGACACAGAACCTTCTTTGTAATCATCCTTATTTGCGGCTTTTACCCAAGACATCAACTTACGAAGTTCGCGACCGACAGCTTCAATTGGGTGAGCCTCACCTTTTGCACGGAGCGCTTTGAACTCTGGTGCGCCAGCATCTTGGTCATCGATAAAACGCTTTGCAAAAGTGCCATTTTGCACATCAGCAAGAACTGCTTTCATGTTCGCTTTAACGCTTGGATCTATAACGCGTGGGCCAGAAACATAATCGCCATATTCAGCAGTATCAGAAACTGACCAACGTTGTTTTGCAATGCCACCTTCGTACATTAAATCAACGATTAATTTAAGTTCGTGCAAACATTCGAAGTAGGCAACTTCAGGTTGGTAACCAGCTTCAACTAAAGTTTCGAAACCATACATAACCAATTGCGAAGCGCCACCGCAGAGAACTGATTGTTCGCCGAATAGATCGGTTTCAGTCTCTTCAGTAAATGTTGTGAGAATTGCACCGGCTCGAAGACCGCCCATTGCTTTTGCATAGGAAAGTGTTAGTGGCCAAGCATTTCCTGTTGAATCTTGTTCAACTGCAACGATATCTGGCACACCGCGTCCGGCAACAAATTCACGGCGAACTAAATGTCCTGGGCCCTTTGGGGCAACCATGCATACATCAACATTTGAATTTGGCTTGATGTAACCGAAACGAATGTTGAACCCGTGTGCGAAAAATAGCGCGTCGCCATCTTTTAAATTTGGCGCGATTGATTCATTATAAATGTGACGTTGTTTGTGATCAGGCGCAAGCAACATAATCACGGTTGCTTCTTTAACAGCATCTGCAACGGATAGCACACGAAGGCCTTCTGCTTCAGCTTTTTCACGCGACTTAGATCCATCAGCTAGCCCAATTCGAACATCTACCCCACTATCGCGAAGGTTTAGCGCATGTGCGTGACCTTGAGAACCATAACCAATGACTGCAACCTTTCGTCCTTGAATGATTGAAAGATCTGCATCTTCATCATGATAAATAGTTGCCACGGTATTTCTCCTTTATATATTTCGGTTGGTTTAGTTCTGATAATCCGCGGTTGCGCTATTAGGGTCCGAAATTGCAACCCCAGAAGTGCTAATCGTACGGTCTGCGAGCGTGATCGTGCCACGCTCAAGTGCAATCAACCCTGACTGCACCAATTCTTTTATCCCAAATTGCTCGAGTGAATTTAGTAACGCTTCAATAGCCATACTCGGCCCAGTCGCTTCAATTGTCATTGAATCATCGGTCTCGTCAACGATTAGCGCACCATATTTCTCCACAATTTCAAGAACTTTCTCGCGTTCAGATTTCTTTGATTTAATTTTAACTAAAAGCGCTTCACGTTTAATTGAATCCGCTTCCGTCATTTCGGAAATGCCAATTACGTTAACAAGTTTAAATAGCTGGGCAATTACTTGATCCAATGCGTGGCCTTCGAGGTTTAACACAATAGTCATTCGTGAGATTTCGGAATTTTCAGTTGGGCCAACCGCAAGTGAATCAATGTTGTACCCGCGTCGTGAAAATAGCGAAGCTACGCGAGCCAGTACGCCGGGGCTGTTTTCAACTAAAACCGAGAGTGTATGAGTGGCCATTAGAGCTCCTGTGAATCCCAGTCAGGCGCAGTTTCGCGCGCAACCATAATGTCATCGTTAGAAGTGCCAGCCGCAACCATCGGCCAAACCATCGCATCGCGAAATACACTGAAATCAACCACGACAGGTTGATCGTTAATTGCCATCGCTTCTTTAATAACTTTATCTACATCACCAGTTGTATCACAACGAAGTCCAACGCATCCCATTGCATCAGCTAATTTAACGAAATCTGGAACTCGTTTTGACTCTAACGAAGTATTTGAATAGCGAGCGTTATAGAACAGCGTCTGCCATTGTCGTACCATGCCCAAGCTTTCATTATTAATGATTGCAACTTTAATTGG
>CAZMNB010000034.1:0-11617 GCA_964567545.1 uncultured Bifidobacterium sp.
TCATTTTTTGCTGGGCTAGCTAAAGTAGATGCCCGCGAATTTTACGAAGTTGATGATCCGCAAGATCGTAAAGCCCCAACTGTTAAATTTTAAATAGATGGCAGATAATTCTTTTAGAGTGATGCAGGCGAGTAATCGCCGCAAAACCATTGGCTTGTTAATCGGCATGGCAGTTCTAATTTGGTTAGTCGCTTACGCCGCTATGACTTACTTCGGCGCAACTGGAATTGGCGTCATGCCATTCGCGGTTGGTATCGCTTTGATTTCGGTCTGGGGTTCTTATTACGCATCTGATTCATTAGTAGTGCGGATGACTGGTGCGCGGGTGATTGAAGAATCTGAAAATCCAAAATTATTTGGCCTAATCCAAGAAGTAACAATTGCTAGTGGTCTTCCAATGCCTAAAGTTGCAATCGTGCAAGATACTGCGCCAAATGCCTTTGCTACCGGAAGAAATCCTGAGCATGCACTAATAGCTTTCACAACCGGGATATTGGATGCAATGGACCGGGAACAGTTGCAAGGTGTTATCGCGCATGAAATGTCACATGTCGGCAATCGCGATACTTTAGTTTCAGCAATCGCTGCCACAACCGCGGGTGCGATTGCGCTCTTGAGTGATTTCTTAATGCGGATGATGTGGTTTGGTGGCGGTCGTCGCGATCGAGATAGTAATTCAAACCCTATTGCGCTATTTCTTTCGCTATTCGTTTTGATTTTAGCGCCGATTGCAGCAGTGCTTCTTCGATCCGCTATATCTCGTCGTCGCGAAGCACTTGCTGATGCAACTGCGGTAAGTTTTACAAGAAACCCAGCTGGTCTGCGATCAGCGTTAGAAGTATTAGCGCGCGACTCAACGGTAGTCAAAGCTAAATCAAATGCGGTTGCACATATTTGGATTGAATCACCACTTGATGCTTCTAGTGTTTCAAAATTATTTGCTACACATCCGCCGATTCAAGAACGGATTGCAGCACTTCGCGCCATGGAGTAAATAGTTTTACATCTCCACTGTTGGAAAAAAGAGTGTAAATGTTGCACCTTTCCCAAGTTCCGATTTAACTGAAACGCTGCCACCATGCGCACCCATAACCGCATCCACAATAGATAAGCCAAGTCCGCTGCCATCTAGGCCGCTTCGCACTCGTGAAGGATCTGCACGATAGAAGCGCTCAAATACCTTCACTTGGTCTGCTTCAGATAGGCCGGGGCCATTATCAGTAACTGAAATAGTGGTACCCGTTTCGTTCTGTGCAACTGCAATATTTACCGCGGTTCCATCAGGGGTATGGCTCTGCGCATTAGCGATTAGATTTGCAATTACTTGATGGATTCGTTGTGAATCACCGAGAATGTAAACATCACTATCTGCATGGCTAACCGTAATTGGGTGGGTATTTTTCGCTGCCTGTGCTGAGGCCACAACTTCATTAATAAGCGTTTTAACATCTACTGGATCGCGTTGTAATTCCCGAGCCTGATCTAATCGCGCTAATAATAATAAATCTTCCACCAAAGTACTCATACGAATAGATTCTTTTTCAATTCGCTGAACCAACTCTGCAGTTTTCTCTTCACCTTGCACCGCACCTTGACGATGTAATTCCGCAAACCCACGAATTGCAGTCAACGGTGTTCGAAGTTCATGGCTGGCATCAGCAACAAAACGCCGCAATTTTTCTTCACTAGCTAGTCGGAGCGCAAACGATTCTTCAATACGAGAAAGCATCTGGTTTAGTGAAGTTACTAACCGACCGACTTCAGTATTTGGTTTTGCATCTGGCAGACGCGCCGATAGGTCGCCACTTGCAATAGCTTCTGCCGTCTCTTCAATTCTTGTTAACGGCCGCAACGAGATGTCAATTATTCTGCGCGAGGCAAGTGCAATTGCAACAAGGGCTAGTAACCCAATTAATAAAAATAAGAAACGTAGCCGAGCAATAGTTTTATCAACATCTTCTAACGAAACTGCTGCTACAACGCTGCCGAAGCCAGATGGTAGTGTGCGCGCCAAGACTCGAAAATGTGTGTCGTCCTTGCCCATTTCCATCGTATAAGGCTTACCTTCATGGGATATAACATCCGCAGTAGTCATATTAGAAACTACGCCAGAAAATTGATTTGTACTTAAATCACCACCGAGAGTTCCCACAACCACTCCTGCAGGATCTAACAAAGTAATTGAGATTGCGGTGGGAACGCCACTTAGCGGCCGAACTTGCTTAAATGGTTGAGTTTCATCGCTACTTACCTCTTGATCCTGGGCAATCCCAGCACGGTCCAATCGAAGTAGTGATCCGCCCGCGATATCGATTAATTGTTTATCAACTTGCGCAATCAAAAAGCTACGAAAGGCGCTCTGGGCTGCAAAATCAGATGCGATAAACCCCATAGCACCCAACACCACAACCCCTAGGACGAGTCGATTACGAAGACTCCAGGTATTTGTTGCGCTATTAACTCGGTGCAGTGGGGATTTCATTGAAAAAGCTTCGCTAATTAATTCTTAGCAGGCAATCGCAACCGATAACCAACGCCGCGAACGGTATGAATCATTGCTGGATCGTAGATATCAATCTTCTTGCGTAGGTAAGAAATATATGTTTCAACGATACCAGCGTCGCCACGAAAATCGTATTGCCATACGTGGTCCAGAATTTGTGACTTACTTACAACACGGTCAGCATTTATCATCAGATAACGTAGCAAAATAAATTCAGTGGGTGAGAGTTCAACCAAATTTCCAGCTCGACGCACTTCATGTGTTGCTTCGTTCAATTCCAAATCGGCAAAATGTAGCTTCTCTTCATCAGGCGCTACCTCAATTACACCAGTCCGACGGAGCAGCGCACGAAGACGTGCTACTAATTCTTCTAAACTAAATGGCTTTGTAACATAATCATCACCGCCGATGCTTAAACCTTTTATTTTGTCTTCAGTTGCATCTTTTGCGGTTAAGAAAAGTACGCCAACGTTGTATCCACTTGCGCGAAGTTGTCGGCAAACTTCAAATCCATCTAGATCTGGCAACATCACATCAAGTACAAGCGCATGTGGTTTGAATTCTTCAGCCACGCGCAAAGCTTCAGCGCCGTTACCGGCAGTGCGAACATCAAAACCAACAAAACGTAAACTTGTTGAAATTAATTCGCTAATACTGTTTTCATCATCGACCACAAGAATGCGATGCATTTTTACATCGGCCTCGTTAGCCATATTTCTATCTCTCTCTAGAAGTCCTGTGTTTTTCATGGATTATCACCTCGAGGCGAGCATTCTCCTATAACCTGAGTGTTTCCTGAGAAGCATCTGCGGCCGAACAATGAATAATTTAGGGCTTAACCGAACGAAGTAGCGCTTGAGCTACGTCGAGAACTTCGACCGAGGATTCCCGAGCGGCTACCCCATCGCTAACCATCACGCGACAAAATGGGCACCCAACTGCAACTTCTTCAGCTCCGGTCGCAATTGCTTCGTCCACGCGATTTAAATTAATTCGAGTTCCGATCTTCTCTTCCATCCACATTCGACCACCACCTGCGCCACAACAAAATGAACGCTCTTGGTTACGTGGCATCTCGGTAATTTCAATACCAGTAGATTCCAATAATTCACGTGGTGGTTCATAAATTTTATTATGTCGACCTAAATAACAAGGGTCATGATAAGTAAGTTTTTTTAGTGACTTATTTATCGGCTTCAATTTTCCTTCTTTAACTAAAGTATTTAAAAGTTGGGTGTGGTGCACCATTTCTAACTCGAAACCACTTTGGCGATAATCGCGACCGATGGTTGTGAAGCAATGTGGGCAAGTAACGACTACTTTTTTCTTGCCCTTAGGCCGACCTTGGAAAACTTCTTCAAATGTTTGAATATTTTCTTTTGCAAGAATTTGGTATAGGAATTCATTACCGGCACGTCGCGCCGGATCTCCCGTACAAGTTTCTTTCTTGCCGAGCACTGCAAAAGTTACACCTGACATGTAAAGCAACTCTGCAACTGCTTTTGTTGTTTTCTTCGCACGATCTTCATAAGCGCCGGCGCATCCAACCCAGAATAAATACTCAACATCATCTGGCAATGTCCCTTCAACAACTCGAATTGGGAAATCACACTCAGCAATCCAGCCATCGCGATCGGAACGATTTGAACCCCAAGGATTTCCAGCGTTTTCTAAATTTCTAAATGTGCCACCAAGTTCAGAAGGAAATTCAGATTCAACTAAAACTTGGAAGCGACGCATATTAACAATGTGATCAATATGTTCGATATCGACTGGACATTCATTTACGCAAGCACCGCAAGTTGTACATGACCATAGAACTTCTTGTGAAATCGAGGTGCCCACAATTGGCTGATCTACCCCTACTTTTATAAGCGCTTCGCCGCTTTTCTTCTCATTAAATGCCCATTCGCTTTTTCCTAGAGCGTGATCTCGCATCGCCATGATTAATAATTTTGGCGAGAGCGGCTTATCGGTATGCCAAGCCGGGCATTGCGATTGGCAACGCCCGCATTCTGTGCAGCTCGCCATATCTAGCAAGCCCTTCCAAGAAATATCGGAAGTTTTACCTAACCCAAATAAATCATCCTCTGAAGGATCTTCGAAATCAATTTCTTTACCTTTAGATAACATAACTGGCAGCGCGCCGAGCGTTGGCGTCGAACCAGCGTTACGTTTGAAATAAATATTAAATGGCGCAAGGAAGCGGTGCCACGCAACCCCCATCGTTAAATTAGTAGCGATCACAATAAACCAAGTCATCGAAACCACAATTTTTATTGTTGCGACAACTTGTACTGCAACTTCAAGCGAACTTGATGAAGCGCCACTAAAAACCGAAACGATTGGGAAGGAGAGTGCGTAATGCCAATTCCAACTTGTTACACCAGCGAGCGCGCCTTCAAGTCCGCGAAGTGTTAAAACGCAAAGTGCAACTATAACAATCACACCTTCTACAAAATAAGCTTTCCATGAAGTGGATCCAAAGAATCGGGAACTTCGCCCTTTTTTAACAATTCGAGTTGCTTGTCGAATTCCAATCAAAGTAATGATGCCAATACCAGTTAGCCAAGCAATAGCTTCCACAAATAATTCGTAACCAACAAAGTGTCCGATTAACGGCAATACAAACTCCGGGTTTACAACTTGACCGAAGGCGGTAACCAATGTGCCAAAGAGAGCGCCGAAACCAACCATGACAAACCAATGTGCAATTCCAGTTCCAGTGAAGTTCAACATCTTTGCGTGTGACAAAATCTCGTGCGCTGTTGTGGCTAATCGATAACCAGGTCGATCTCTACGAGTTGGGTCTGGTTGTCCGGCTTTAATCCGCAGGTAGAGCTCGCGCCCCTTCACCGAAATCGCCAGAATCGCAATTGCGGAGACCGTGTATGAAACCAGCGCTAATAGCAGAGTGAGCATTGTCGAAGAATAGGCGAGTCAGCCAAGCAGCGAAGAGAAGGGTTAACCCGACGCTTGAGCCCGAACCGGAAGTGTGGGAATAGATCTGGAGGCTCGCTGGTTAGACCGAGAGCAACCTTGAGCCTCCTCGACTCAATCTTTTGACCGTAGGCGACTCAATGTTAGAGAATGACCCTATTGACCCCAAGCAGACGAACCAAGAAACCAAGGAGCAACACAAAAATGGCTAGAGCAGTCGGAATCGACCTAGGAACCACCAACAGCTGCGTATCCGTATTAGAAGGTGGCGAGGCCACCGTTATCGCTAACGCGGAAGGCGCTCGCACCACCCCATCGATCGTTGCATTCGCAAAGAACGGTGAAGTACTTGTCGGAGAAGTCGCTAAGCGCCAATCCGTCACAAACGTAGAGCGAACTATTCGCTCCGTAAAACGCCACATGGGTACCAACTGGACCACTGATATTGATGGCAAGAAATATACGCCGCAAGAAATTTCAGCGCGCATATTGCAAAAATTGAAACGCGATGCTGAAAGCTATCTTGGCCAGACAGTAACTGATGCGGTAATTACCGTGCCAGCATATTTCAACGATGCGCAGCGCCAAGCAACTAAAGAAGCTGGCGAAATTGCCGGGCTTAATGTGCTTCGCATCATCAACGAGCCAACCGCAGCAGCGCTCGCTTACGGTTTAGATAAGAGTGAAAAAGAAGAAACAATTCTTGTCTTCGACCTTGGTGGCGGAACTTTTGACGTTTCACTTCTCGATATTGGTGATGGTGTTGTGGAAGTTAAAGCTACTAATGGCGATAACCACCTCGGTGGCGATGATTGGGATGAAGCTTTAGTTAATTTCCTAGTTAAAACTTTTGCGGCGAAAAATGGAATCGATTTAGCTAAAGATAAGATGGCGATGCAACGTGTTCGTGAAGCAGCAGAAAAAGCAAAGATCGAACTATCTGCTTCGCAAACAACATCTATTAATTTGCCTTACATAACAGTTGATGCCGAGAAGAACCCAATGTTTTTAGATGAAACCATCACGCGCGCACAATTTCAATCAATGACTGCCGATCTACTTGATCGATGCCGTCGTCCATTCCAAGCAGTTCTTAAGGATGCTGGAATTCCAATCTCAAAGATTCATCACGTAGTTCTCGTCGGTGGTTCAACTCGTATGCCTGCCGTGGTAGACCTTGTGAAGGAATTAACCGGTGGAAAAGAGCCAAATAAAGGCGTAAATCCAGACGAAGTTGTGGCTGTCGGCGCAAGCTTGCAAGCCGGTGTAATTAAGGGTGAAGTTAAAGATGTACTTCTACTCGATGTAACACCTCTCTCACTTGGTATTGAAACCAAAGGTGGCATCATGACTAAATTAATCGAACGTAACACCACAATCCCTACAAAACGTTCTGAAATCTTTACTACTGCAGATGACAATCAACCAGCAGTACAGATTCAAGTTTTCCAAGGTGAACGCGAAATGGCTTCTTACAATAAGAAGTTGGGTATGTTCGAATTAACTGGGTTACCACCTGCTCCACGCGGTATTCCACAAATCGAAGTTACTTTCGATATTGATGCCAACGGTATTGTCCATGTATCTGCAAAGGATCTCGGAACTGGAAAAGAACAACGGATGACCGTCTCTGGCGGTTCGGCACTTTCTAAGGATGAAATCGAACGGATGATGAAAGACGCAGAAGCCCATGCTGAAGAAGATAAGCAACGTCACGAAGAGGCAGATACTCGCAATGTCGGCGACTCCCTTGCCTATCAAACTGAGAAGTTCTTAAAAGATAACGCTGAAAAATTAAATGAAGGCGAATCTGCTGCGAAGAAAGCTGAAGTTGAAACCGCTCTTGAGGAGTTAAAGAAACTTCTTGAAGGTGCGAACTATCCAGAAATAAAGTCCGCAACTACAAAGCTCTCCGAATTATCGCAAGCACTTGGTGCCGCACTTTATGCTGCTAACGCTGCTGCAGGTGCGCAATCTGAAGGGGCTGCGCAAGCAACGCCTGAAGATGGCGTAGAAGATGCCGAGATTGTCGATGACGCAAAGTAATTTCTCTGAAACCGGAATCGAAGTTAATGCAACAGAAGCGGCGTTAACTGAAGAGCTAGAAAATGCGGTAAATATTGAGGAATCTGCTGGTGACGTCGTAGAAGACGTCACCGCAGTTCTCACTGCGGATCTGCAACGGTTACAGGCCGATTACGCAAACTATCGTAAACGCGTCGAACGTGACCGCACGCTTTCGCACGAGATTGCGATTGCTAGCGTCTTAATCGAGATGCTCCCCGTTCTCGATGATCTAGACCGAGCACAAGAACACGGTGAACTAATTGGCGGCTTCAAAGCGATCGCCGATCAGATTGCCGCAATCACAAATCGAACTGGACTTGTTAAATATGGGCAGGCTCCTACTTCGTTCGATCCAAATATTCACGAAGCGCTTATGCATGAAACTTCAAACCAGGTTACCGAAACTACTGTAACTAAAATTTTACAACCCGGTTATAAGTATAAAGAGCGAATTTTGCGCGCTGCTCGAGTATTAGTAACAGATCCAGAGTAATCTCATATGGCAGCCAAAGATATGTACGAAAAGGATTATTACAAAATCCTTGGCGTAGATAAGAAAGCGGATGCGGCTGCTATAAAAAAGAAATATCGCTCACTTGCCCGCACTTTGCATCCTGATAAAACTAAAGGGGATAAAAAACTAGAAGAACGCTTTAAAGAAGTTTCGGAAGCTTATGAAATTCTAAGCGACGATAAAAAGCGTAATGAATATAACAATGCTCGTGAAATGTTTGAATCTGGCGCATATCGCAGCGGTCCAACTGGCGGTGGCGGCCAAAACTTCTCTGGAGATTTCAGCGATTTATTTTCGGGTGGCGGCAATAATGATATTTTTGCAAATCTCTTTGGTGGCGGACGTCGTGGCCCACGCAAAGGTGCCGATGTGCAGACGGAAATATCAATCTCCTTTCGAGATAGCATCTTCGGTAAAGAAGTTGATTTAAGGCTAGCGGGCCAAGGAAATTCGCCAACCACAATTACCACACGCATTCCGGCAGGCATTCACGATTTAGGAAAAGTTCGAATCAAAGGGCGCGGCGGACCTGGTGAGGCTGGTCCGGGCGATCTCTACGTAATTGTAAATGTTATTCCCCATCCAATATTTTCCCGCAAAGGCGACAATTTATTACTATCGCTCCCCGTTACATTTACTGAAGCAGCACTTGGTGCCGATATTTCGATTCCAACCATGCAAGGCGAAGATGTAACGCTTCGAATTGCGCCAGGCACACCTTCAGGTCGAACACTTCGCGTCAAAGGTCGCGGCGTTAAAAAAGGAGTCAATGTTGGAGATTTACTGGTAACTGTTGAAGTCCAAGTTCCGCAACGAATTGATGGCGCAGCAAAGAAGGCTCTTGAAGATTTTGCAAAGGCAACTAAATCTGTAAACCCCCGCTCCGAATTTTTTGAGAAAGCGCGAGTATGAGCGATCCGAAAGAACAAAGTGAAGTGACGTCAGTCTATGTAATTTCGGTAGCGGCAGAGCTTTCCGGCCTGCACCCACAAACACTCAGGCAGTACGATCGGCTCGGCCTAGTTTCGCCTGATCGCGCACAAGGTCGAGGTCGACGTTACTCGCTTCGTGATATTGCACTACTCCGAAATGTGCAACGAATGGTTAGTGAAGGCATAAATCTTGCCGGTATTAAGAAAATATTGGAACTTGAATCTGCAATGTCGAATATGGCAATTGAAGTTGCAAAGTTACGGCTCGAAGTTGACGCATTGCTGGAGGCAAACCCCGGCGTAAATCCCAATCGCGCCATCATGAAACGACAGAACCAAACAGTAACTATTTATCAAGGCGAGAATTAACCAACTTAATGACTTTTCTGGTAATATCTTGACGCATCAAGATAGCGACAGGAGTGGTTTATGGCTGTAATTCGAGAGAAGTTCTCTTCTCAAGCTGATCCAAAATTATTAGCTAAAGCCCGCAAAGTAGCAGCGGTTGAAGGTCGCCAATTTCAATCAGTGTTAGAGGATGCGCTAACCGAATACCTAGAACGGCGACAAACGGTCCGCCCCCGCGCTCATGTTTTAGAGGCATTTGGAATAAGTCTGGAAGAGTTTGATGCGCTATATACCGAGTTAGCAAAGTGAGTGAGAAATTCGAATATCTAACGACCGCTGATGCGTTGGCGATACACACCATCTTAATAAAAAGATATGGCGGGTCTAAGGGTGTTCGAGATCTAGGAGCTTTGGAGTCTGCGCTATTTCGTCCACAAACTGGACGCTATTCAGATTTAATTGATGAATCTGCAGCCTTGTTAGAGAGTTTAACTATAAACCACCCATTTATTGATGGTAACAAACGAACCGCATTTGCGGTAACTGATGTATTTCTTCGAATTAATGGCTATAAATTTGATATTTCTGGGGCTGAAATTTATAAAAATTTAATGAAATTCTTTGACGAAAATCAATTTAATTACAAAAGTTTAGAGCCATGGCTGAGGAAAGTAATTACGCGCTCAGGAAATTAGTTCGACCGCTCCAATTCCCAAGAATTTTTTCAGCGGGGGTTTTCAATACACTTTCTAAAATGGTTCCGTAGATATCTCGAAAATCGGTAGTGACTGCTAAATCACCATCAACTAATTTAGTAAGTGATGGTTGATCACCATAAAAACCACCTTTTACTTTATCGCCGATTAAAAATACTGGGCCGGATGTGCCATGGTCAGTTCCTTGGGATGCGTTTCCTTTTACCCGCCTGCCAAATTCACTGTAAACCATGATCGTGACATCACTTGCGCGATTAGTAGATTTCATCTGGCTCATGAATTTATAGATGGATTTTGAAACCACCCCTAGCAACTCGGCTTGCGCATTTGCCTCATCGGCATGCGTATCAAAGCCACCTAGTGAGACGGACCAAACTTTAGTTGGCGAACCCGCAGCGATAAGTTTCGCCACCACATCTAATTGTTGCGATAGATTTGAATCGCCACCGGCATTTCCACCGTTAACGGTCGGCAAATCAACCGCAGCTGGTGCTGGTAACTTAAGAACTGGTGCTACTTGAGAAGAAACGCTAAACAAATTGCGCATCGAAGTTGCAGCGGCGGCCATAAGTTTTGAATCTCTGCTCGAGACACTAGACAATTTCTGACAATCGAGTGCGAGGTTTCCAGTCGGAATCACTAATCCACCAAGAGGTAGCGCGGAGCCAGATCGCTTTGCACCAGCAAGGAGTGGTGGAAGCACCGAACCTAAACTTATTGCAAGTAGCGGATCTTCTGGTTGCGAATCAATGTAGCGACCCAACCAACCAGTACTTAAATGGCTTACTGGCGAACCAGTCTGCCAAATCGCCATAGATGAGAAGTGAGAATGATCAGGTTTTGGATAACCAACACCTCTAACAATCGCAACTTTCTTCTGATCCCAGAGCGTTTTTATCCCACTCATTCCTGGATTTAACGCCAAATTTTCACCAATTGGGAGCATTGCGGTTTCTGCATAAGAAATATCCGGTCGCGAACTGTAATAAATCGGATCTTTATACGGGATCACAGTATTTAAGCCATCATTGCCACCATATAAAGTAACCACGACAACAATTGGAGTTCCGAGTGCTAGCGGTCGATTTATCGCAGCTTCGGCAATCTCAGTTATTGAAAGTAGCGGTGCCGCAGCGCCAACGGCGATTGCACCACCAGTTAATCTAAGAAACTTTCGTCGACTAATTGTGTCCATACACTTCTCCTAAGCGCTCACTAAATATTCCGGACTACAGATGGCAAGGAGTGCAAACTCTCCCGGGTCGCCTAGGGCATTGCGAAGCGCCGTTTGGGTTCGCGGACTCCATTCAGCAACACCTAACCAATCAGCGCTCTTGGCAATTCGTGAACTTTTCTTTAGCGTTGTTAAAGGGCTTAAATCGCATTGTTTTATTAGCCAGTTACCAAATGCGATGCGGTATTGCGCACTCGCTGAACTTAACCAAGCCTCATCAGTTGGCCAACCGCCAACATTAGGTGGGTTAAACGGAACCTGTGACAACTTATCCAAATAACTAATCAACTGTGCCGGCGTGCTCAACTTTGACGGCGTTAAATTTAGAGCTCGACAGACTGAGATAAACCATTCCACTGGCGC
>CAZMNB010000035.1:0-11318 GCA_964567545.1 uncultured Bifidobacterium sp.
GTAATCCAAGAAGACTGGGAATTCGCCAGTTGGCTTTGCCGCAACTCTCGCTAATTTGGATTGGGCTTCGCAAAGTACTTTGATAAATGGCTTTGCCGCTTCTAAACCTTGCGCAACGATTTCTTCAGTTGGAGCTTTTGCGCCGCCTGCTATCAAATCGATAGTTTTAGTTGTGGCTTCTGCTTCGACCATCATGATTGCAACATCATCAGCGGTTACACGACCAGCAACGACCATGTCGAATACTGCGTTTTCAACCTCGCTGTGATTAGGGAAGGCAACCCATTGGCCATCAATAAGTGCAACACGAACGCCACCGATTGGACCAGAGAATGGCAATCCAGCTAGCTGTGTTGACATTGAAGCAGCATTGATCGCAATAACGTCGTACATGTGATCTGGGTTTAACGCCATCACTGTCACCACGATTTGCACTTCATTACGAAGTCCCTTAACAAACGATGGTCGCAATGGACGATCGATTAAGCGACAAGTAAGAATTGCGTCCTCTGATGGACGACCTTCACGGCGGAAGAATGATCCTGGGATTTTTCCAACTGCGTACATGCGCTCTTCAACATCCACAGTAAGTGGGAAGAAGTCGAATGAATCGCGTGGCGATTTTGATGCGGTTGTTGCAGAAAGCAACATGGTCTCGTCATCAACGTAAACAACTGCCGTTCCTGCAGCTTGGCGCGCAAGGCGACCGGTTTCAAAACGAATTTCTCGTTTTCCGAACTTGCCGTTATCAATTATTGCAACGGCGCTATGTAGCTCTTGACCCTCCATGGGTCTCTCCTTTTTCTTGACCAACCTACGGCACAAGAATGGATCTTCGATCGAAGCCCACGGGTTTTCTATCTTCTAAAACAAATACCAAAATCCGTAAGCCACTACCGAGGACCAATACTTTGGACCGTGGGTTAGTGTTTTTATTTATCGGCGGATGCCGAGTTTTTCGATGATCGCGCGGTAACGCTCGATATCAACTTTTGCTAGGTATTGAAGAATTCGACGACGGCGACCTACGAGCAATAGAAGGCCACGACGATTGTGGTGGTCATTCTTATTTGTTTGTAAGTGTTCGGTGATCTCTTCAATGCGCTTTGAAAGTAAAGCGACTTGAGCTTCTGGGCTTCCAGTGTCTGATGCCGAAGAACCGTACTTAGTAATAATTTCTTTCTTAACTTCTGGCTTTAGCGCCATATTCGTTCTCCTTCATCATTCACGAGGGTTTCCGGTTTGGTTCACGAAAACACGCTTACTCGCTCAGGGTAGAGATTACCAGCGTGAACGTGTGAGAGTGAAATCGGTGGGAAATCCCCGCTTAGATCAGGCTATTCCAACCCTCTTAAATTTGTCAGGTCTCTGGCTTTATCGCAATCTTTTTTCATCTGAATTAGTAAGGAATCGAGCCCATCAAATTTCAAAGTTTCGCGCAAGCGCCAACCAAATTCAATAATTGCCTCCTGTTCATACAAATCTAAATCATCACGATCTAATGCATATGCCTCCACTTGGCGACCGCGCACCCCGGCAAAAGTTGGATTAGTTCCGATGGAAATTGCGGCTGGCCATCGATTTAAACCAACAGTTAACCAACCCGCATATACACCATCACTTGGAATTGTTGAGTTTGGTGAAACTTCAATATTGGCAGTTGGGTACCCAATTTCTCGACCTCGTGCCTCCCCATGAATAACGGGGCCAATTAATTGATGTGGTCGAGTTAAAAGTTCGCGGGCAATTTCAACACCACCATTTAGTAAATGTTTTCTAATCCGAGTTGAAGAAACGATGCCATGTTCATGTTCAAGTAGTTCGACACCGGTGACCGTAAAGCCATATTTATCGGCTACAGATTTCAAATAATTAACATCTCCGGCAGCCTTTGCACCAAAAGTAAAGTTAGCGCCAACAACAACATGTTTTACGTTCAATTCATTAATCAAAATTCCTTCAATAAATTGAAGCGGTGAGAGCGCAGCAAATTCAGAAGTAAATTTTATTACCGCTACTGACTCTGCCCCATGCAACATCAATTGATGTATGCGGTCCGCTAAATTTAATAACTTAGTAGGGGTTCGATCTGGCGCAAAAACAGAGGTTGGGTGCGGATCAAAGGTCAATACGGTTACTGGTTTACCAAATTCATTTGCCTGGTGAAGTATTTCTTGATGACCCATATGAACTCCATCAAAAATTCCGATGGCAACTGTTCCTCCTTCAATTGGCTCACCAAACCATTCAAAATCGTAGGACATCTAACTATTCTTTCACGAAAACTACGATTGGTTGTGCGCCAGAATTCTTATTTTCGATTAAGGCACAAAGCTTGTTATCCCCAGTTATGGCAATCCCAACACCAGAAAATTCAGAGGCAGAAAGTGAGCGACCAAACTTCAATTCACTCTTCTCGGCTATATCTATAACACGTGCTGGCAATATGCGCTTAGCAACATCGACTACATCCAAGAGATCTTCCTGTGTTACAGCATCCAATGAACGAGCTTCCGCAATGCCAAATGGCGCAACTTCACTTCGCTGCAGTTTAATTAAGTGACCCCCGACTTTCAGCGCATCCCCCAAATCTCTTGCAATTGCACGAATATAAGTACCGGCTGAGCAAGCCACATCAATATCAATTTCTATTCCGTTATTAATTCGACCTATATTTAAAATTTCTAAACTCAAAATTGTTACTTCGCGAGCTGGTAGTTCTACAACTTCACCTTCACGTACTCGATCATAAGCACGCTTACCATCAACCTTGATTGCTGATACTGAACTTGGCCGTTGCATTATGAGACCAACCATAGATTTCAAGTTTTCTATGATTTCAAGATCGGTTATTTTTTCTAGATCTGTGATCGAAGCTGCCGCGATAACTTCGCCCTCTTTATCATCCGAAACTGTTCTAATACCTAATTTGATTGTGGCTAAATATCTCTTCTTGCCTTCAGTAATGTATTGCAACAACTTTGTTCCATTATTAATTCCTAAAACTAAAACCCCAGTTGCCATGGGATCGAGCGTCCCAGCATGGCCAACTCGTTTTGTGCCGAATACTTTGCGCACTCGCGCAACGACATCGTGGCTAGTTATGCCACTTGGTTTATCAATTACAAGAAAACCGTCACTCACCGGTATCGGTTTCACGCACTTTATGAACTTTATATGGATCAGCTTCGCCTGCGGGTGCTGCGCCTTCTCGCAATTCTGCGAGTTCTTTATCTTGTTCACGGACTTTCGATAGTAAGTCTTCGAAGTTTTGCGCAGACTCGGCAAGTCCATCAGCAAAGAAAGATATTGTGGGCGTTATTCGCATACCTAATTCTTTGCCAACTTCAGAGCGTAATAACCCTTTGGCACTCTCCAGCGCTCTTGCGGTTTGAATTTTTGATTCATCGTCTCCAAGCACCGTATAAAAAATCGATGCTTGTTGTAAATCTCCGGTAATACGTACATCAGTTACGGTGATAAAACCAAGGCGTGGATCTTTTACCTTTGATTCAAGCGTTTGCGCGATCACTACTTTTATGCGATCCGCAACTTTAGCTGCGCGATGTGAAGTGCCCATAGTTAAGCTCGCTTTTTCTCACGCATTTCGAAAACTTGAATTACGTCACCGGATTGAATGTCCTTAAAGGATCCAACACCGATGCCACACTCAAAACCCTCACGAACTTCAGTGGCATCATCTTTGAATCGCTTTAGTGATTCAATAGTTAAGTTATCGACAATCATTTCACTATTTCGCAAAATTCGAGCTTTCGCGTTACGGCGAATGATTCCGTTGCTAACAATTGATCCAGCAATATTTCCAAATTTACTTGATTTGAATACTTCGCGGACTTCAGCATTTCCAAGGATTGCCTCTTCGTATTCTGGTTTGAGAAGCCCCTTAAGAGCTGCTTCAATCTCTTCGATAGCGTTGTAAATAACGGAATAGAAGCGAACTTCAACGCCTTCTTCATCAGCGAAGATTGCAGTTTGTGGTTCAGGCTTAACGTTGAATCCGATTACAACAGCGGAGGAAGCAGATGCCAAAGTAATATCGCTCTTTGTAATTGCACCTACGCCGCGGTGAATAACGCGAAGGTCTACCTCTACTCCAACATCAAGTAATAGAAGGGCATCTTCAAGCGCTTCTACCGAACCACTCACATCGCCCTTGAGAATAAGGTTGAGTGAAGTGACCTTTGATTGCTCCATGAAATCTTCCAATGAAACTTTCTTTCGCGCCTTTGATAATGCGGCATGGCGCTCCGCAGCTTGGCGCTTTTCTGCAATCTGACGCGCAGTTCGATCATCTGGCGCGACCATAAATGAATCGCCGGCGCTAGGAACTGAAGTGAAACCGAGAACTTGAACTGGTCTTGATGGACCGGCAAACTCAACAGTTTTGCCAAATTCATCCATCATTGCACGCACCCGACCAAATGCACCACCAGCAACAATTGCATCGCCGACATTAAGCGTTCCGCGTTGCACCAAAACAGTTGCGACTGGTCCGCGACCGCGATCTAAGTGAGCTTCAATCGCAACGCCACGTGCAACATCGTCGGCAATCGCACGTAAATCAATTGCCGCGTCTGCAGTTAGGAGTATTGAATCGATAAGTGCGTCGATTCCAGTTCCATTTTTTGCGGAAACGTCAACAAATATTGTGTCGCCGCCATACTCTTCTGCGATTAAGTTGTACTCAGTTAATTGTTGGCGAATCTTTCCTGGATTTGCGCCTTCTTTATCAACCTTATTTACTGCAACCACGATTGGTACGTTTGCAGCCTGCGCATGATTAAGCGCTTCAATCGTTTGTGGCATTACGCCATCATCTGCGGCAACGACAAGTACTGCGATATCAGTAACTTTTGCACCGCGAGCACGCATCGCTGTGAAAGCTTCGTGACCAGGAGTATCAATAAAAGTAATTGCGCGTTCAGTTCCAACATGGCTGTGATGGATTTGGTATGCACCAATATGCTGCGTGATTCCGCCAGCTTCACCTTTAATTACCTCAGTTTGGCGAATGGCATCAAGCAAACGAGTCTTTCCGTGATCTACGTGACCCATAACAGTTACAACTGGCGGGCGAATCTCAAGATCATCTGGATTGATATCTTCGACTTCTTTAGCTAAATCGATATCAAATGTTTCAAGAATTTCGCGATCTTCGTCTTCCGGAGAAACGATTTGAATTGAATATCCAAATTCGCCGCCAAGAACTGCAAATACATCTTCAGTTACAGATTGTGTTGCGGTAACCATTTCACCTAAGTGGAATAGCACTGAAACCAAAGATGCTGGATCTGCACCAATTTTTTCAGCGAAATCTGCTAGCGAAGAACCGCGACGTAACCTAACCGGAGTTGAGCCATTTCCACGTGGCACAATGGCACCACCAAGGGTTGGCGCTGCCATATTATCGATTTCTTCTCTTCGAGTTTTCTTACTCTTAATATTTTTTCGCTTTTTGCCATTCTGTTTTCCAAATGCACCTGCGGTACCACCGCGTTGTGGTGGCCGACCGCCACCGCGTTGTGGACCACCAGTTGTTGGTGCGCCAGTTGTTGGTGCACCCGCACCAGTTGTGCCTTGCGGACGATACGGCGAACCACTTTGTGGTCTGGCACTTCCACCAGTTTGAGGTGGTCGTGATCCAGCAGGGCGCGCTGCAAAACCTGGACGAACCGAACCAGGACGTGGCCCAGACATTCCAGGACGTGGTCCGCCACTTTGCGGGCGTTGGCCTGGTGCAATTGGGCGTTGTGGTGGTCGTGGCATGGTTGTGCCAGCAGAACCAAATGGGTTATTACCAGCGCGAGGTGGACGAGCAACTGGCGGTCTTGGAGTTGCAAACGGATTATTTCCACCGCGAGGTGCAGTAGGTGGCGTAACAGGTGCAGTTGAAGCAGTTGGTGCTGGTGTTGATTTAGAAATAATTGGCTTAGATATAATTGGTTTTGGCGCAGCTGCTGTTTTTTTATCCATCATCTCTTGAAGTGCAGCTTCAATTTCCGGCGTTATTTCAGCTGTCGAATCAGCTTTGTTTGCTGCAGTTTTTTTCGCAGCAGTTTTTTTCGCAGTAGCTTTCTTTGCTGGAGCTTTCTTTGCTGGCTTATCTACTACTTCTTTTGCTACGACTGGATATTTCTCCAGCATCTTTCGCACCACTGGCGCTTCAACTGTTGAAGATGCAGAACGGACGAATTCGCCCATCTCTTGGAGTTTTGCAAGGACTTCCTTGCTATCCATCCCTAAATCTTTTGCTAATTCGTAAACGCGGACCTTTGCCACAGTTCTCCTGTCTGGGCCTCGCGTTCTTAATTTTACTTAGGAGCGCGAAACCGAATTTCCTGACTTACTCATGATGTTGCGGTGCTCATTAGAGTGCCATTGCCTTAGCTCCTAAATAGATGTCCGGAAATCTTTCGATTTCCAATGGGGTTACCTTACCCCAAGTCCGGTTCGAAATTTTCCGCACTTTTCGCCTGATTTGTCGTACTTTCCGCATCTGAATGAATATCAATTCGCCAACCAGTTAGGCGTGCAGCAAGGCGAGCATTCTGTCCATCTTTACCTATTGCGAGCGAGAGTTGATAATCCGGAACCACAACTTTCGCTGATCTTGATTCCAAATTCACAACCTCAACGCTCGAAATTCGAGCTGGGGCTAGCGCGTTACCAACATAGGTAGCTGGATCTTCGGACCAATCAACGATATCTATTTTCTCGCCATGTAACTCATCCATAACTGCGCGAGCCCGCGCGCCCATTGGCCCAATTAGCGAACCTTTTGGACTTACACCAGCACGGTGGGTGCGAACTGCAATCTTGGTGCGATGACCTGCTTCACGTGCAATTCCCATAACTTCAACAACACGTTCTCTAATTTCGGGAACCTCTAGCGCAAATAATTGTTTTACTAGCGCTGGATGGCTTCGAGAAAGTGCGACTTCTGGTCCACGCGTTCCTTGTTTAACTTCAACAACAAAACATTTAATTCGCTCACCATGAGTATAAATCTCACCCGGGACTTGTTCATGTGGCGGAATTTTTCCTTCTACACGACCAAGATCAATGTAAACCATTCGATGATCTCGACCTTGTTGAATTACACCAGAAACAATATCGCCAACTGATGCAGTGAACTCGCCAACGATCTCTGCATCTTTGGATTCGCGCATCTTCTCTTTAATTATTTGGCGTGCTGTAGAGGTCGCAACTCGACTAAATCCAGTTGGTTCATCAACAATCTCATCAATCTTTTCGCCATCTTCCCCAAAAATTGGAACCAATATTCGAATTTCGCCGGTTTCTCGATCAAGTTTTGCATGTGCATACGGTTTAGCGCCATCTGTACCTACATATGCAGCTTTAACAGCTATCTCAATTGCGGTAATTAATCTATCTAGTGGAATATCCCGTTCAGAAGTTAGTGAAATTAGCGCTTTCATATCTACATTCATTATTTAGCACCTTCATAATCTTTACGATTAAATTCAACCTCTATAATCGCTCGCTTTATATTTTCTCGTGCCAGAATAACTTCAGATTTAGGAAGTGAAATTACAACTTCTAAACTGCTAAAAGATTTGATGCGGCCTTTAATGCTCTCGCCATCGGTGGTAGCTATTTTTACCAACCGTCCCACATTCTTGCGCCAGTGGCGATCCACCTTTAATGGGCGGTCCACTCCCGGTGACGTTACCTCTAGTGTGAAGGGCTTATCTCCTAACTCTGGTAAAACTTCTACAACTTCTGAAATTTGCTTAGATACGGATGTCACTTCATCCAACGAGAGATTTCTATCCTCACCATCAACAAAGACTGTAAGTAAAAGACGCTTACCGGCAGGTGTAATCGTGATTTCTTCTAATACGAACCCGGCGCTCTCAACTATCGGAGCGATATAACGAGTCAATTCTGCAACGCTTACCATTTTGAACCTAACTATTTAGTTGTTATTAAATTATTCCGGAAGTATATTAAAAGAAAGTATCAATCGCAATTCGAATAATCAATAGTGCTGTCACTATTAGAAATACATTTCTAACCAAACCCGATCCTCCCTTAATCGCAAATCGCGCTCCTGTTATCGCACCAGATATATTTCCGAGCGCCATAGTTAAGCCTAAGAGCCACATAATGTGTCCGTTAAAACCAAAAATGAGTAGCGCACCTAAGTTGGTACTCCAATTTACTATTTTGGCAGTTGCCGAGGCTTGTAAAAAAGCGAAACCAATTATAGCTACCAAAATAACCATCAAGAATGAACCAGTGCCAGGACCGAAGATCCCATCATAGAAACCAATTGCGGTACCGGTAATTATCGCAATTGACATATTATGTTTTCTAGCAAACCGAAAATTTTCATTTAATCCAAGTTCTTTTTTCCGCCAGGTGTAAATAGCCACGATTATTAACAAAACTAAAATAATTGGACGCGCCGCATCTTTGGGAAAATTACTTGCGGCCATCGCTCCTAACATTGAACCGATAAAAGCTGGAATTGCCATTGCAAACGTCAAGCGCCAATCTGGGCGTAACCGTCGTATATATGAATAAGCAGCTGTTGAAGTTCCTAAAAATGATGGAAGTTTGTTAGTACCAAGTACATCTGCGGTTGCAGCATTGGGAAGCGCTACTAAAAGTGAAGGTAGCGAAATTAAACCGCCGCCGCCAGCTACGGCATCAACAAAACCCGCGAACCCAGAAGCGATGAAAAGAAATAAGATTGCGAGAAGTGAGATATCCACGCTTTTTAAGCCAGAAGTGCTAGAACTTCAGCAACTGCGCTTTCAAGTGATACTTCGCGCTTTTCACCACTTCTGCGGATTCGTAATTCAACTTTGCCATCAGCTAAAGCTTTTCCAACAATCACAATTATTGGAATTCCAATTAACTCGGCATCTTTGAATTTAACACCAGGGCTGGCATCACGGCGATCATCAAGCATCACAGATTTTCCGCTTCCCTCAATTTTTTTAGCTAAATCTTCAGCGACTTTAAATGGTTGATCATCTTTACCGGTAGCCACAATATGAACTTGCGCTGGTGCAATTTCGATTGGCCAAGAGAGCCCGATCTCATCATGGGTTTGCTCTGCGATTGCTGCTACTGCACGAGAGACGCCTATGCCATATGAGCCCATCGTTACAACACGAGACTTACCTTCATGATCTAATACCGTTAAATCTAAACTCTCCGCATATTTACGACCGAGCGCGAAAATATGGCCAATTTCAATGGCACGATCAATAATTATTGGACTTTCGCATTTCGGACAAAGATCTCCAGCTTCAATCTCTACGGCCTCGACAAATGCATCAACTTGAAAATCCCTACCATGAGTTACATAGCGCGCATGTTTATTCAATTGATTCGCACCAGTTATCCAATGAGTTCCAACGGCAATTCTTGGATCTGCATATAGTTTTAACCCAAACTTCTTGGCATCTTGTGGCCCAACATATCCCTTTACTAATGCTTTTCGAGATGCAAAGTCAGCTTCTTCAAATAATCGAAGTTCCTTAACGCCAGTTAGATTTGCTTGTACTCTCTTTACATCTACTTCTCGATTACCGGGAACTAAAACCGAGATTGCAATTCCATCTGCCATCAGGAGAATATTCTTCAAAGTGTCCGCAGCGCTGAACCCACCGCCGTAATTCTTATTCATTACTTCTACCAGTGATTCAATGGTTGGGGTATTTGGTGTATCCATAACTTCGACTGTAGGCGGTGTAGGAATCTCTTTCGCTATTACTTTTGTGGTCATCGCTTCTACGTTTGCGGCATACCCACATTTTTCGCAGAGCACATAAGTATCTTCACCAGTAGGGCATGGAGCTAAAAATTCTTCCGAGCGAGATCCACCCATTGCGCCAGACATCGCTGTGACTATGTTGTATTTCAAACCAAGCCGATCAAAAGTCTTAACATACGCCTGGCGATGCTTTTCATAGGATGCATCAAGACCGGCTTCATCGAGATCAAAAGAATAAGAATCTTTCATTACAAATTCGCGACCTCGAATAATTCCACTTCTTGGCCGTGGTTCATCCCGGAATTTAGTTTGAATCTGGTAAATATGAAGCGGCAAATCTTTATATGAGGAGTACTCACCCTTAACCATTAGAGTAAACATCTCCTCATGGGTTGGCCCAAGTAAATAATCGCCGCCTTTTCGATCTTGCAATCTAAATAAATCAGCGCCGTACTCTTCCCAACGATTGGTTTTTTCATAAGGTTCGCGTGGCAACATGGATGGGAAATGAACTTCTTGAAATCCGGCAGCGTCCATCTCTTCTCGGATTACCCGTTCAATATTTCGATACGTTAAATATCCAAGCGGTAACCATGAATAAATTCCCGCTGCGACCCGGCGAACATATCCAGCCCGTACTAATAATCGGTGGCTAGCAACTTCAGCATCTGATGGATCGTCGCGAAGTGTGCGCAAGAAGAGCGTAGACATTCGCAACATGGCGCAACCTTATCGAGAACTATCGAAAATTAATGAACATTCACTGATGGTTCGCCGCTGGCAGCTCCGGCTGCTTCCATCTCTTCAGCAAGTCGCATCGCTTCCTCGATAAGAGTCTCAACTATTTGAGCCTCGGGCACAGTTTTAATTACTTCACCTTTTACAAAAATCTGGCCTTTGCCATTTCCGGATGCAACACCTAGGTCTGCTTCACGCGCCTCGCCTGGGCCATTTACAACGCATCCCATTACAGCGACCCGCAGTGGAACTGTCATCCCTTGTAACCCTGCCTGAACTTTTTCCGCAAGCGTATAAACATCTACTTGCGCGCGGCCGCAGGAAGGACAAGAAACAATTTCTAATTTACGTTGACGCAAATTTAGTGATTCTAAAATAGCCATCCCGACTTTAATTTCTTCAACTGGTGGCGAAGATAATGAAACTCTGATGGTGTCGCCAATACCTTCGGCGAGCAAAATTCCAAATGCCGTTGCAGATTTTATGGTGCCCTGGAAAAGCGGTCCAGCTTCGGTTACACCGAGGTGTAATGGATAATCACATTTTGCGGCGAGTAATCGATAAGCCTTAACCATTACAACTGGATCATGATGTTTTACTGAAATCTTGATATCAGTGAAACCGTGTTCTTCAAATAATCCAGCTTCCCATAGCGCCGATTCAACTAGCGCTTCTGGAGTTGCTTTTCCATATTTTTGCAAAAGTCTTGGATCTAATGATCCTGCGTTCACACCGATTCGAATCGGAATGCCAGCATCTCCTGCAGCCTTTGCGACTTCTTTAACTTTGTCATCAAATTGTTTGATGT
>CAZMNB010000036.1:0-11263 GCA_964567545.1 uncultured Bifidobacterium sp.
ACCCTTACCAACTTTCGTTGGCGGTTTGCTTTCTGTTGCACTAATCCCGCGGATTTCTCCGGGTGGGTATTACCCACCACTCTGCCCAATGGAGTCCGGACTTTCCTCGGCAACTATTGATATTAATCAATATTTAACGCGGTGATCCGGGCGACTCTACTTAACGGGAAGGATACCAATACGATTACCATCATGGAAAGCCAAGTAAATCAGTCAATTTTGTCGCATGATCCTAAATGGCAACGCGCAAATACCTTATTTAACGAGATGGGAAGTAGCGCAGAAATCGCTTTGATTGGTGTTCCTGCCTTCGAAACTTGCTTATCTAAAAGCGCGGCAAATCTAACACCTGGTGCAATTCGAGCAGCGCTCTCCCGGTTTTCAACTTATTCGGCGACTCATGAAATCGATTTAAGTGAATTAACTTTATCTGACTTAGGAGATATAGAAAATCCAGATCATGAAGCGGGCGAGAAGCGAGTTGCAGAATTTGTTAGAAACATTAGAGAAAATTACAAACTACTGATTGCCTTGGGTGGTGATAATTCCATTACTTATTCTGTAGCCGCTGGATTATGGCCCGATATGTCAAGAATTGGCCTTATAACTCTAGATGCGCATCACGACCTTAGAGATGGAATCTCTAATGGCGCTCCGGTTTGGCGATTAATTCAAAGTGGTTTGCCTGGTAAGAATATTGTGCAAATTGGAATCAGTGACTTCGCTAATAGTAAAGCTTATGCGGATCGTGCTCGTGAGAATGGCGTACATGTTGTTTATCGAGATACTTTGCGTAAGCGACCTATTTCAGATGTGATGGTGGAAGCTCTAGAAATTGCTGGATGTGACGGTCGAGAAATATATGTTGATTTAGATGTTGACGTATGTGATCGCTCAATTGCGCCAGCTTGTCCAGCATCTGTACCTGGTGGAATTAGCGCTGATGAATTAAGGCAGGTCGCTTATTTAGCAGGAAGTGATTACCGAGTTCGTGCTATCGACATAACTGAAATTGATGCATCGCTCGATACCGAAGACCAAAGAACCGTCAGACTTGCTGCCCTATTAGTTTTAGAAGCTGCTGCTGGATTTGCGAAGCGAAAGAATTAGCGGAGTTCATTAACTACAGATTTTGCTGCTTCAATTATTTTTCCAGATTCAACCAGAGTTACTGCTGCTTCAAGCTCTGGCGATAGAAAGCGATCTGGACCAATTCCTGGAACAATTGATCTTAGAGTTTTCAAGACAGCAGCGGTTGCTGGTGCGGGGTTCAAACCAGTTCGGAATTCGATTGCCCTGCCTGCCGTAACCAATTCAATAGCGAGGATCCGGGTTAAGTTTTCAACAACTTTGCGCAGCTTTCTGGCCGCGTTCCAACCCATTGAAACATGATCTTCTTGCATCGCAGAACTTGGTATTGAATCAACGCTGGCTGGCGCAGCTAATCGTTTATTCTCGCTAACCAAACTTGCTTGGGTGTATTGCGCGATCATTAACCCTGAATCTACGCCAGGATCATTTGCTAGAAATGGCGGTAGACCATTTGAACGATTCATATCGAGGGCGCGATCGGTACGGCGTTCTGCAATTGATCCCAAGTCTGTAGCGGCAATTGCTAGAAAATCTAAGACATATGCAATTGGTGCGCCGTGGAAATTTCCATTTGATTGCACCCGCCCATCAGAAAGCACTACTGGGTTATCGATTGCACTTTGCAATTCGCGTCCAGCAATCGTTAATGCATGATCGATAGTGTCACGAACCGCGCCGGCTACTTGTGGTGCGCAACGGAGAGAATAGGCATCTTGCACCATTGAGGTGTCATGCAAGTGGGACGCCACAATTCCAGAGCCTTTAAGGAGTGCGAATAAATTAGCAGCGCTTGTTTCTTGACCAAGTTGTGGACGGAGTGGCGCATGAAGTTCTGGCGCGAATACGCGATCGGTACCTAGTAAGCCCTCGATGCTCAACGCAGCAGTAATATCCGCGATAGTGCATAGCCTTGATAAATCTGCGCAAGCCATAATTAACATTCCGAGCATGCCATCGGTTCCATTAATAAGCGCAAGTCCCTCTTTAGCTTCAAGCTCAATTGGTGAAATCCCAGCAGTTTTCATCGCATCTAATGCTGACATTTCCTTTCCAGAATTGTCATGAACGTTTCCTTCGCCCATCATTGCTAGCGCGCAATGCGAAAGTGGCGCTAAATCTCCGCTACAACCGAGTGATCCAAATTCCGGAACGATTGGTGTAATGCCAGCGTTTAAGAAATCAACATAACTTTGAGCAAGAGCTACGCGAACTCCAGTGCGGCCGGTTGCCATAGTTCGTAAGCGTAAAAACATTAGTGCACGGACTACTTCTCGTTCTACCGCTGGGCCAATTCCGGCAGCATGGGAACGAATTAGTGATTTCTGTAATTGGATTCGATCTTTAACGTCGATATGTAAATTTGCTAGCGCGCCGAAACCAGTTGAGACTCCATAGACCGGGACGCTACCAGCAGCGTAATCTTCAATGAATTTGCGAGAAGTGTTCATCGCTGAAATTGCTGTTGGCGCAATAGTTACTTTCGCGTCAAAACGAGCGACCGCGATTACATCAGCGAAAGTAACTCCACTAATATCTAAAGTGATCTCTTTTTTATTATTAATAAATTTATATTCGATTGCCACGGCGCCATACCTCTTCTATTAGTTGAACTCCTGGACGATATGCAAGGTGAATGTATGAAGGTGTTTTTAAAATGGAAAAATCGGCGCTAGCGCCAACCGAAAGGTGTCCAATATCATTTCTACGGAGCGCCATAGCACCGCCCATTGTTGCAGACCAGAGCGCTTGCTCCGGTGAAAAGAAAAATTCACGGACTGCAAGTGCAATGATGAATTGCATATTAGAAGTGTAAGAACTTCCTGGATTGCAGTCACTTGCAAGAGCAACGTTTATTCTTGCATCAAAAAGTCGGCGGGCATCAAGATATTTAGAACGCGTAGAAAATTCCGCACCAGGTAAAATTGTGGCAACTGTTTTAGAACTGGATAGTAGTGAAATGTCATTATCGGAGATGTGGCTAACGTGATCGACTGACGCAGCATCGAGCTCTACGCCAATCTTTATTCCATCCCCTGCTTCTAATTGGTTCGCATGCAACCTTGGCATTAAACCTTTTGCAATTCCCGCCTTTAAAACCTTTCTAGTTTGATCTGAGGTGAATGCGCCTTTTTCGCAGAAAACATCAATCCATTTCGAATGAGGTTTAACCGCTTCGAGCATTTCGCCACAAACCAAATCAACATATCCGTCAGGATCGTTTTGAAATTCAACGGGAATTACATGAGCACCTAAAAAGGTGGTCTCATCGGTCAATGAACTAGCAATTTCAAGCGACCTGGCTTCATCTTTTACTGTTAGGCCATAGCCGGACTTGATCTCCATCGTGGTAGTTCCCGTGGTATTTGCTTCCGAAAATAATCGACGCCCATTTGAGAGAAGTTCTTGATTGGAAGCTGCCCGAGTCTGTGCGACTGTTGACTTAATACCACCTGCAGAATATGACTCGCCATTCATTCGAGCTCGAAATTCATCGCTTCTATCCCCTGCAAAAATAATATGGGAATGACTATCTACAAAACCAGGAATGATGCAATTGCCGTTTGCATCTACTGAATTTTCAAAATCACTTTTTGTTGTTTGGCTATTTAAGCCGACCCAAGAAATTAATCCGTTATCAATTACTAGCGCTGCTTCTCTAATTATTCCAAGCGGCGTACCATCTTGGGTTGAATCATTGGTAACTAGCAAACCAATGTTTGAAACTAACGTGCGAGCCATATTTCTATTCAGTATCTAACATCGGTAAGTGCACATGCTTTTCTCGGGCAGTATTTAGTGCAATATCGTATCCAGCATCAGAGTGGCGGATAACGCCCATCCCTGGATCGTTAGTAAGTACGCGCGCTAATTTTTGCGCAGCGAGTTTTGTGCCATCGGCAACTGATACTTGGCCAGCATGGATAGAGCGACCAATTCCGACGCCACCGCCATGGTGAATAGAGACCCAGGATGCGCCGGAAGAAATATTTATCATGGCATTTAGTAGTGGCCAATCTGCAATTGCATCAGAACCATCGAGCATAGCTTCGGTTTCACGATACGGTGATGCAACGGATCCACAATCCAAATGGTCGCGACCAATAACAATTGGTGCGGAAACTTCTCCGCGAGCAACTAGGTCATTAAAAGCTAAGCCCGCTTTATCGCGTTCGCCATAACCAAGCCAACAAATTCGCGCTGGCAACCCTTGAAATGCGACCTTCTCTTGCGCCATGGTGATCCAACGATTCAAACCTTCATTTTCTGGAAATAGGTCTAGAACGGCTTTATCGGTTCGGTAAATATCTTTCGGGTCACCCGAGAGCGCAACCCATCTAAATGGCCCTTTTCCTTCACAAAAGAGCGGGCGGATGTAGGCCGGTACAAAACCGGGGAATGCGAATGCGCGTTGATATCCGCCCTGTCTGGCTTCGTCACGAATTGAATTCCCATAATCGAATACTTCAGCACCAATGTCCATAAAGCCAACCATTGCTTCAACATGTTTAGCCATGGCGTTCTGAGAACGCTTTGTGTAATCAATCGGATCTTCTTTTGCAATTCGCACTGCATCATCAATGTCAACGCCTATTGGTACATATGAAAGCGGATCATGTGCAGAAGTTTGGTCGGTCACAATATCGATTGCGACTCCCATTGAAAGTAATAACGGGAAAATTTCAGCAGCATTTCCAACTAATCCGACAGATAGTGGTATGCCCAAATTCTTAGCATTTAATACTCGTTCAACCGCATCATTTAAATTATCTGCAATCTCATCTAAGTAGCGAGTTTGGATTCGCTTCTCTAATCGTGATTTATCAATATCAATAATTAAACAGACGCCACCATTCATAGTTACGGCTAGCGGTTGCGCGCCACCCATCCCGCCGCAACCTCCAGTTAATGTCAACGTACCTTGAAGTGAGCCATTAAATTTCTTATTTGCAATAGCCGCAAAAGTTTCATAAGTTCCTTGTAAAATTCCTTGGGTACCGATGTAAATCCAAGAACCTGCTGTCATCTGGCCATACATAGTTAATCCGAGTTGTTCTAACCTGCGAAACTCTGGCCAATTTGCCCAATCCCCTACTAAATTTGAATTTGCAATTAAAACTCGCGGCGCCCATTCATGCGTTTGAAAAACGCCAACTGGTTTGCCAGATTGAACTAAAAGAGTTTCATCATCTTTCATCTTGGTAAGCGTCTTCACAATTGCATCAAATGATGGCCAATCACGGGCAGCTTTACCGGTGCCGCCATAAACCACCAGATTTTCGGGATGTTCTGCAACCGCTGGATCTAAGTTGTTATGGAGCATTCGAATTGCGGCTTCTTGACCCCAGCCTTTCGCGGTGAGGTTTGACCCAGTAGCAGCGTGCAATATTCGTGATCCCGGTGATGCGCTAACCATGACTAGAGAATAGCGCGGCTTTCAACCAGAATAACCCCCATGTCCAAAACCGTAGATGCAGACTTTCTCGCACTTCCACTCTCCGCAATCAGCGATGCCGCAATTTCCACTGGCACCACCGGCGGCGCTAGTCATGTAGATATCCGAATTGAACGAACCCGTACCGGATTTTTACAACTGCGCGATGCAAAGCCTGAGACGCAAGCTGATGACACAACAGCAGGGATTGGCGTTCGAGTAATTGTTAATGGCGCATGGGGCTTTGCATCTTCACCGGAAATTTCAATTGATGTCGCAAAGAAACTTGCGGTAACCGCAGTTGCGATGGCGAAAACTAGTAAGCCCCTTTCTACCGCTGAGATTTCGCTGGTAGATGAACCGGTATATGCAAACAAAACTTGGGTTTCCAAATATGAGATTGATCCATTCTCAGTTTCAGATAGCGAGAAGAAAGATCGACTAGCATCGTTAAGCTCGAAATTATTGGCAGCTGAAGGTGTAAACCATGCCAGCGCGCACACAATGTTTGTTAAAGAACAGAAACATTATGCAGATTCGCATGGCACCAGCACCACACAACAACGGGTTCGGATGCAAACTCAAATTGATGCGATCTGCGTTGGTGCGCACGGCTTTGAATCAATGCGCACGTTGGCTCAACCTGCTGGATTTGGTTGGGAATGGATGCGCAATGATGTTTACGATTGGGATGCTGAAATTGAAAAACTTCCTGGGTTACTGGCGCAGAAAGTGGCGGCGCCATCAGTTGTGGCTGGTAAATATGACTTACTTATTCATCCATCAAACCTTTGGCTAACGATTCACGAATCTATTGGCCATGCCACTGAACTTGATCGCGCGATTGGATACGAAGCAAATTACGCTGGAACTTCCTTCGCAACCGTCGATAAATTGGGAAACCTTAAATATGGCTCCCCGCTAATGAATGTGACTGGGGATCGCTTTACCGATCATGGCTTAAGTACCGTGGGATATGACGATGAAGGCGTTGCGGGACAAGAGTGGGAGATCATTAAAGATGGTATTTTGGTTGGCTATCAATTAGATCGTCGAATTGCGGCGCACGTAAATCGAGATCGAAGTAACGGTTGTGCTTTCGCCGATTCACCCGCGCATGTGCCAATCCAAAGAATGCCAAACGTTTCGCTTAAACCAAACCCTGCAGGTCCAGATTTAAATACCATGATCGAGTCAATCGAAGATGGCATCTACATTCTGGGCGATAAATCTTGGTCGATTGATATGCAGCGTTATAACTTCCAATTCACTGGACAGCAATTCCATCGAATTAAGAATGGAAAATTAGTAGGTCAATTAAAAGACGTTGCCTACCAAGCAACCACAACGGATTTCTGGGGTTCGATGAAAGTAGTGGGAGGACCATCAACTTATCTGCTTGGCGGCGCTTTCAACTGCGGTAAAGGTCAACCCGGACAAATTGCGGCGGTGAGCCATGGTTGCCCAGCGGCAATCTTCGACAAAGTAAATATTCTCAATACTGTTGCGGAGGCTGGCAAATGATTACTCCACAAGATTTAATTGAACGTATCACAGCTGCAGCAACTACAGATGATTGCGTAGTTGTAATATCCGAAAAAACTCAAGCAAACTTGCGTTGGGCAAACAGCACGCTAACTACAAATGGCGTAATTGCAGAACGCTCGATCACGGTCATTGCATTTATTGCAGTTGATGGTGGTATGGCCGCTGGCTCTGTAACGCGTACTGATATCAATATTGGCGATATTCCAACAGTTCTTGCCGAGGCAAGTGCCGCTGCAAAAGCTTCAGGAGCGGCTGAAGATTTTATGCCGTTAGCAAAAAGCGTTGTAAGTGGCGCTTGGCAGGATGCACATAATCCAACTGGGCCGGAAGTTTTCGCAAAAATTGCACCTGACTTGGGCGATATGTTCGCTCGCTCGGTCGCAGATAAGATCGAATTGTTTGGTTATGCCGAACATACAAACACCACCACATTTGTGGGTTCAAAAGGCGGCTTAAGACTTCGGTATGACCTTCCAGTAGGTCGAATTGAAATGACTGGAAAATCTCACCAACGGACCAGATCTACCTGGGATGGCGTTGCAACGCGTGATTTTTCAAATGTAAAGATCGCTAACGTTGATGCAAATATTCGGGAACGTTTAAATTGGCAAGCCAAGAAAATTGAGTTACCTGCAGGTCGATATGACACCATCATGCCATCCGGTTGCGTAACTGACTTATTTACTTACATGATGTGGATGAGTGCAGCTCGAGATGCAAATGAAGGTCGTTCGGTCTTCAGCAAACCTGGTGGTGGAACTCGAATTGGTGAAAAACTTTCCAACGTCTCAATGCAACTCTTTAGCGATCCTGCTTATCGAGAAATTGCTGGGTTGGAATCCGCCCCATTTGTCGCTAATGCATCAAGTGGGCCATTTAGTTCAGTTTTTGATAATGGCCAGAGCGTTACTCGGACTGATTGGTTAAAAAATGGCGAGTTAAATGCGCTAATTCAAACAAGATCGTCTGCAGCTGAAACTAAACTCCCTTACACGCCAATTTCAGATAACTTAATCATGAAAGTAGATGGTGGCGCTGGATCACTTAGTGATTTAGTTAAAAAAGTTGATCATGGCCTATTGCTTACAACCATGTGGTACATCCGCATGGTGGATGCAAATACTTTGCTGCTTACTGGTTTAACACGAGATGGTGTTTACTATGTAAAAGATGGCGAAGTACAAGGTGCTACGAATAACTTCCGGTGGAACGATTCGCCAGTCTCAGTACTCTCCCGCGTGATTCACGCTGGTGCGACCGAATGGACCCAGGCTCGTGAGTGGGCTGGGGATATTGATCGCGCCGCTTTCCCGCCGCTGGTAATTAAAGATTTCAACATGTCTACCGTAAGTCCAGGAAGCTAAGCTTTTTAAAAAGGTTTTCCATACTTATCAAGTAGCAGAATTAAGTTGGTTTCGTTGCGATCCTTATTTCCAGTACGCCATAAACCTTGTTCTTGAGTATCTGGAATGAAAATTAGGGGACGCACACCAGGAACTCTGCGCACGTTAACGCCAATTCTTCGCGCTTGAAAATACCACCAAAGATCATCGGTATGAAACGAAAGCTCAGTATACAACGCCTCATCTAAAGCTTCCGGATGTAACAACTCTTTTGTAAATAACGTTCCAGCTCCTGATGTGGCAAACATTTCGTTTTCTGGACCGTTTGATTGGTTCCATTGCTTATCCCATTGTGCAAAAGTTTGAATAGCACCAGTTTTTTCCACAGTAACGTGATGTGCGCGGCTAGCAATAATCGAATTTGGATAGAGATTATGTTGGATCATAATTTTCAAGGTTAGATCCGGTTCAATAATTAAGTCGTCGTCAATCACGATTACCGGAGCGTCGGTACGATTAAGTGTCGGAATTAATTTCTTTCCGGGACCGATATCTGAAACTTCGAAAATTTTAATTCCGGCAACTTCTAAATGATTTCGAACAGTTTGCGGAAGTTGAGCTATTTCAGATTTAGCAATGTTCAAGTGAATTTCCAAAGGCGGCAAAGTTAGATTTGTAAGCGATGGAATCAGTTCTGGTAGAGTTTCGAAACGTTCTGGAAAACTAGTAAAAGAGAGAATGTATTTCCAATTCTTACCCTCTCCTAAATCAGGCAAACTCATCAAATTTAATAATTGGAGCGCATCTTCCGTGCGATGCATCTGGGCTGATATTTCTTTTAAACTCTTTCGATTTTCTTGCTGGTATGCACTTAATTTTGAACCGATTGCGCGGTTACCGCGGATCAAGTAAAGAGTGGCTGCAAAAATCAGTAATAGCAACGCTAACTTTAAGTAAGACATGGGTTAAACCTTATCCTCGAAGATGGCCGCGCTCGTTGCAACCACGCAGCGCCATTAAATTATCGGATGGCCAGACCGAGATTGTGGTGATGCTGCACGGTGAGATATCGATATGAAAAATGCTCTCAGGTTGCGCGTTGATTATTGCTGCTACCGCCGTCTTGATAATTCCGTTATGGGTTACCGCAACAATTTTCTTACCTGGGTTATCTGTGGCAACTTGGTCGATGGCTTGTAGCGCGCGTGCTGAAACTTCATCGTAGGACTCACCTTCTGGTGGAAGATATGACGTTGATGCGAGCCAATGTTTATATTCATCTGGATACTGCGCAGAAACTTCAGCGACCGACATGCCATCCCATTTGCCAAAAGATTGTTCAATCCATATATCTTCAGTTAAAACTTTTAAGCCAGTACTTTCTGCAATTTGTGCTGCGGTTTCTTGGGTACGACGCAGTGGCGATGCAAATAATAAATCGGGTTTTAATTTAGCAATCTCTTTTGCCACAGCTTTAGCTTGCCCAATGCCAATATCGGTTAGCTCTGGATTCAATGGACCGCTTCCAGAGAATTTTCGCGCTGGAGTAAGAATCGTTTCGCCATGTCGAACTAAATAGATTGTGGTTGGTTCTTCGCCACTTATTAATCGCTCCATCAAGAAGTTTTGTTGAATTGGTTCCTTAATGACACTAGCCATACCATCTAAAGCATCATTAAGAATTCGATCAGCATGCGAATTCTCTTCGCGTGGAATCCAGGTAAAAGTAATCAATTCTCGCGAGTGGATATCACGTGCCTGAAAAGCCAACTTCTTCATATCTGGATGCTTAATCTGCCATCGCCCAGACATTTGCTCTACCACTAGTTTGCTATCCATGCGAACGTCAATTTCGGCGGTTGCATCAATTTCATGAGCTGCAGTTAGACCGGCAATTAAGCCGCGATATTCGGCAACATTATTGGAAGCGACACCAATAGTTTCAGCAACCTCTTTTAAGGTTTTACCGTTTTCGTAAACAACTGCACCAAATGCTGCTGGGCCAGGATTACCACGCGAACCGCCATCAGCTGTAATTGTTAATTTTCTAGCCATTTAGAACCCTTTTGGCCGTACTAATATTCGGCGACATTCTTCGCATCGAACGATCTCATCTATCGGAGTTTCCTTAATTTTGCTTAACTCAACTGCATTTATTGATAAATGACAACCATCACATTTACCTTCAATTAAACGGGCTGCACCAATGCCGTCGCCTGATTTTTTTATTTTCTCGTAAAGTTCAATAACTTCTGCTGTAATTTTTGTGGAAATATCAGCACGTTGGTTGTTGGCGCTTGATGTTGCATCCGATATTTCAGTCAGCTCTTTAGTTTTCTGAGAATCTAACTCTGCTATCTTAAATTTTAATTGATCTAGTTCCACACTCAAAGATTTAATTCGATCGTCAATGCCATCAACTCTGACCATAACTTCAAGTTCTATCTCTTCAAGTTCGCTTCTACGCTTATTTAATGAAATCAATTCATGTTGCATCTGCTCTAATTCTTTTGGAGAGGCAGTTCCGGATGCCATTCTCTTTTCATCTTTTTCAATTCGGGCTACCACTTGCTCAACATCAACTTCCGATTTAGATAACTCGTGTTTAATGTCGGCTTTTTCGGTTTCTGCGGCGATTATCAAATCACGCGTTGAATTATGGGAAATAGTGGCAATTTCCAGAGCTTGAATAACTGAAAGGGTTTTAGCCTTATGTGCTAATTGGTTAAGAGAGGTATCTAATGTCTGCAGCGTGATTAATCGCTCTTGTTCTTCGGGTGAGGATTTCATAACTTGGCACTCCCCTCGAAGGGCTAAAGAATTTGGAGTTGTATTTCAGTTCTTGTGG
>CAZMNB010000037.1:0-11247 GCA_964567545.1 uncultured Bifidobacterium sp.
AGCCGGTCTAGATCGCGAGATTTGGCAATGTCCAGTTGTATTACTTGCAGATGTTCGAAGCGTCGGCGTCCAAGGAGATGGCAGAACCTATGGCCATCCAATTGTGCTTCGACCAGTTTCAAGTGAAGATGCAATGACGGCAGATTGGTCAAGACTTCCTTACGAAGTTTTAGCCAAAATTTCAAACAGAATTACAAACGAAGTAAATGAAGTAAATCGAGTGGTACTAGATATAACTAGTAAACCACCGGGAACTATTGAGTGGGAGTGAGAATGAAGCGAGTAGTAACGGCAACTACAATTGCCATAGTTCTTTTAGCACCACTTCCATCATTTGCAAACCCTAAAATTAATAATGCTTCTGAAACTCAAATCAAATGTACTTCCACAAAAGCAGTTGCACATGCCGCACCTAAAATAACTCCGCCAACGGCGTTGTTAAAGAAACCAATTAAATCAATAACTTTTGTGACAAATTGTGGAAATATCGTGGTTGAACCGCTTAATAATTTAGCCCCGCTTACGGTTACTGCAATCACTGCACTTGCAAAAGGAGGTTTTTACAATCGCAGCCTCTGTCATAGAATGATGAACGACGGCGCTTACTTCCTGCAATGTGGCGACCCAACCGCATCTGGTTTTGGCGGACCAGCATGGCAACCATACGCAGATGAGAATTTACCCTTTGATGGCCCAGCAAATTACCCAGCTGGCACTGTTGCTATGGCCAATTCTGGCCCGAATACAAATGGCAGCCAATTCTTTCTGGTTTATCAAGATACCCAATTTGATCCTAATTACACGATCTGGGGAAAAATTACTGCTGGGTTAAATATTGTTAAAGCTGTTGGAAATGGTGGCGTCAAAGGCGGTGGTTCAGTTGGAACCCCTGCAATTAAGATTGCAATTGAAAGGGTAATTGTTAATTAATTAGTATTTACTATTTTAAATACTTCAGCAACTCTACCTTCAGCCAAGCCATTTGCTTGTGCATTCCGCTCACCCCAAGACCTAACCATGTTTTCTAGCTCTGCATTATGCGCAGTTTGACTTACATGGGCTTTCAGCGCCGCCATTTTTTTTGGAAAAGTCTCAGTAACGTCAATAAAATAATCTGGACTTGGTGATGCCATCACCCAGACCTCTTTTACACGCCAAGGTTCGATGCCTTCAGCTTTTAATTCCGGGAATGCAAAAGGATTTCTCGCATCGGGATAAACAGCTTGGATAGCCGCTTCACCTGCTGCTAAGTGATCGGGATGTGATGCGCCAATTCGTTCCCAATTTCGTTCGGGTGATTGAATAACCATGCGGTCTGGTTTTGCAATACGAATAGCTTTAACGATATCGCGACGTAATTGAATAGTTGGTTCTAACCATCCATCTCGGTAATTTAAGAAAGTTATATCATTGACGCCAAGCGCGGCACCGGCGTTACGTTGTTCTTGCTGTCTAACGCGCGGCATATCTGCAAGCGGAACATCGGACTCTTCGCCACCTTGATCACCATTGGTGCAGATGCAATATGCAACTTCGATTCCAGCCTCGATCCATTTTGCAATGGTGCCACCAGCGCCGAAATCACAATCATCAGGATGGGCAGTAACAACTAGGATTTTCTTGATTTCATTATCTGGTAGCGGAGTAGCAATAGTCATTTGCCAATCCTCTCAGAGGAACGGAGCCGAGTCATATCAGCGCCCGCCGATAGACTCCCGCTCGTGCCAAGTTCTGAGCAATTACTTGAAGGGTTAAACCTCCCGCAACAAGCTGCGGTGAAACATCAAGGTGGTCCGCTATTGGTAATTGCTGGTGCTGGTTCCGGCAAAACTCGAGTATTAACAAGGCGGATTGCATATTTGATGGCGGCACGAAATGTCGCGCCATTCGAAATTCTCGCCATTACTTTTACAAATAAAGCAGCTGGCGAAATGAAGGAACGCGTTGCCGAACTTATCGGCGATCGAGCTCGCGCAATGTGGGTCTCCACCTTCCACTCAGCCTGTGTGCGGATTTTGCGGCAAGAAGCGGTTCGAATTGGATTTTCCAACACTTTTACGATTTACGATCAATCCGATAGTTTGCGGCTAATTACTTTAGTTTTACGAGATTTGAATTTAGATCCAAAACGATATGCACCGCGGGCTGTGCAGGCTGTAATTTCTAATGCAAAGAACGAACTTTTAGGGCCAGCAGATTTTGTAAATCAGAGCGCAAACGCATTTGAAGAAGTTGTTGCTGAGGTATATGCGGTTTATCAAAGACGCCTGGCAGATGCTAACTCCATGGATTTCGATGATTTGATCGCACGCACTGTTGATGTACTGCGCAGATTTCCCGATGCCAAAATTCGCTACCGCAATCGCTTCAAACATATTCTTATTGATGAATACCAAGACACAAACCATGCACAATATGCACTCATTCGCGAATTAGTAGGAATAGAAATTGATGGGATTCCACCAGCGGAACTCTGCGTCGTGGGTGATGCGGATCAATCTATTTACGGTTTTCGTGGCGCTACGATTCGAAATATTTTACAATTTGAAGCAGATTATCCAGATGCGACCACAATTTTGTTAGAGCAGAATTATCGCTCCACGCAAAACATCCTAACTGCTGCAAATGCCGTAATTTCAAAGAACGAAGCTCGGAAAGAAAAAAATCTTTGGTCTGACGCTGGAACTGGCACATTTCTGACTGGATTTATCGCCGAAGATGAACATGATGAAGCTGGCTTTGTTAGAGATGAAATTTTCAGATTACAACGTGAAGGTATTTCCAATCCGGGCGATACTGCGATTTTTTACCGAACAAATGCGCAATCTCGGGTATTTGAAGAAGTTTTTATGCGGGCAACGATCCCTTACAAAGTAGTAGGCGGCGTCCGGTTTTATGAGCGAAAAGAGGTAAAAGATTTACTTGGCTATTTGAAAGTTCTGCAAAACCCAAACGATGAAGTTTCACTCCGCAGAATCATCAATACACCAAAACGCGGCATCGGTGATCGTGCGCTCGATGGCGCTGATGAAATTATGAAGCGCGAAGGGGTATCTTTTTGGAACGCCTTGCTCCGCATAGAAGAAGCCGAACTACCCGCAAGGGCTGCCACAGCAATTAAGTCATTCGTATCGCTAATTTCTGCGCTCCAAGTTCTAGTGGAAGTAAATACAAAACCATCAGTAATTGCAGCGGCCGTATTAGAGCAATCTGGGATGTTAGATGAATTGAAAAATAGTGGTGACCCACAAGATGAAGTTAGAGTGGAAAATCTAGAAGAGTTAGTTGCGGTAGCGGAAGAATATGAAGAAAGTGAAGTTGATGACGGCGAGGTAATTTCGTTAGCTGGTTTCCTCGAAGATGTTGCGTTAGTTGCGGACTCAGATCAGATTCCAGATGGGGTTGAACACGGCGGAGTTGTAACTTTAATGACTTTACATACCGCAAAGGGCTTGGAGTTTCCAACAGTATTTCTAACCGGGATGGAAGAAGGAATTTTCCCGCACTCAAGATCGCTCGGCGATAAGAAAGAATTAGAAGAAGAACGTCGACTTGCATACGTTGGCTTAACTAGAGCCCGAAAACATTTATATTTATCGCGCGCGGAATATAGATCGGCATGGGGAGCTCCTAATTTCAACCCAGCTTCACGCTTTCTTGATGAAATTCCAGAAGCGATCATTAAGTGGAATCAAACTCCGGAAAAGAGTTTCACAACTACTAGAACTAAGAAATTCTTATCAACTCCGCCACCTCGCCCAACCGGCAAGAAATCTGTTGTGATGGATTTGAATCCTGGTGATCGAGTAACTCATGACACTTTTGGTTTAGGGACTGTGATAACCATCTCAGGTGAGGGCGATAAAGCTGAAGCCACGATTGATTTTGGCGGTTACGGTGAGAAACGGTTATTGCTCCGATATGCGCCAGTAGGTAAGTTATGAGCGTGTCCGACTCCGCTAAGAACTCGCCAATCCGAGTTGTAGTCGCAAAACCTGGGCTAGATGGTCATGATCGTGGCGCAAAAGTAGTAGCGCGTGCTTTGCGAGACGCTGGTTGCGAAGTTATCTATACCGGCCTTCATCAAACTCCAGAACAAATAGTTAGTACTGCCGTGCAAGAAGATGCAGATGCAATTGGACTTTCAATTCTCTCCGGTGCACACATGTCACTATTTGCAAGGATCATTGATTTATTAAAGAGTGAAAAAGCGGAAGAAATTATTTTATTTGGTGGCGGAATTATTCCGGATGCCGATATAAAATCATTAAAAGATATGGGCGTTGCAGAGATATTTACACCAGGAGCACCAACCGAAGAAATCGTTAAATGGCTAAAAGGAGCTGTGCATGGATCTATTTGAGTACCAGGCACGAGATTTATTTGAAGTACATGGTGTGCCAGTCCTCAAAGGTGCAGTCGCCACAACTCCAGAAGACGCCTTCGCAGCCGCCGAGTCAATGGGTGGTCGGGTTGTCGTAAAGGCTCAAGTAAAAGTTGGTGGCCGCGGAAAAGCTGGCGGCGTCAAGCTTGCTGAGAACGCCGAAGATGCGCGCGAAAAAGCAAAAGCAATCCTTGGTATGGATATCAAAGCCCATACCGTTCATAAAGTGATGATTGCGCAAGCTGCGCCAATCGAAAGCGAATATTACTTAGCCATTCTGTTGGATCGAGCAAATCGATCATTCTTAGTAATGGCATCTGTTTCTGGCGGAATGGAAATTGAAGAAGTTGCACATAAGACCCCAGAGAAATTAGCAAAAGTTAATATCGATCCAAATGTTGGAATATCTGCCGATCTTGCGCTAGAAATTGTACGCAAGGGTGGCTTTGGCCCAGATGTAGATCGAGCTGTAGCTGAGGTATTAGTTACGCTTTGGAAAACATTCGTAGCTGAAGATGCAACTTTGGTTGAAGTAAATCCGCTGGTAAAGACATCAGATGGAAAAATTATTGCACTCGATGGAAAAGTCACTTTGGATGACAATGCCTTATTCCGACATGCTAATCATGAAGCGCTAGTTGATCACGATGCCGCTGACCCTTTGGAGGCGCTGGCAAAAGCTAAAGATTTGAACTATGTAAAACTAGATGGCGAAGTTGGCATAATTGGAAATGGTGCTGGACTTGTTATGAGTACGCTCGATGTTGTCGCTTATGCTGGCGAGAAATTTGGCGGAGTGAAACCTGCGAATTTCTTAGATATCGGTGGCGGCGCTTCTGCCCAAGTTATGGCAGACGGACTTTCGATCATTTTGGGAGATCCTGCAGTTAAGAGCGTTTTCGTAAACGTTTTTGGTGGCATCACTTCTTGTGATGCAGTCGCAAACGGCATTGTGCAAGCGCTAGAAATGCTTGGCGCTAAAGCGACAAAACCAATCGTAGTTCGGTTAGATGGTAACAATGTTCTGGAAGGGCGGAAAATTTTGAGCGCAGCAGCTCACCCGTTAGTTCAACAACTCGAGACCATGGATGGCGCTGCAAGCCGGGCCGCAGAATTGGCGGCCAAATAATGGCAATCTTCTTAAATCAAGCGAGCAGAGTATTAGTTCAAGGAATGACGGGTTCTGAAGGAACTAAACACAGTAAACGGATGCTTGCCGCTGGCACAAAAATTGTTGGTGGCGTGACGCCAGGCAAAGGTGGCCAAAGCGTTGAAATTGATGGAACCGTTTTGCCAGTTTTTAATTCGGTTTCTGAAGCAGTTACAGCAACTGGAGCAAACGCTTCCGTTGTATTTGTGCCACCAAAGTTTGCTAAAGCTGCCGTAATAGATGCGATTGACGCCAATCTTCCATTAGTCGTTGTAATCACTGAAGGAATACCGGTCCATGACACAGCTGCTTTTTTCGCCTATGCCCAGAGCAAAGGCACGACTCGTTTAATTGGACCTAACTGTCCCGGCTTAATTAGCCCAGGGCTGTCTAATGTTGGAATTATCCCAGCAGATATAACTGGACCAGGAAAGATCGGTTTAGTTTCTAAATCTGGAACCCTTACCTACCAAATGATGTACGAACTTAGAGATTTCGGATTTACCACCGCAGTTGGAATTGGTGGCGACCCAATTATTGGTACAACTCACATAGACTGCTTACGCGCATTCCAAGACGATCCAGAAACAGAAGCCATCGTGATGATTGGTGAAATCGGTGGCGATGCCGAAGAACGAGCTGCTGCATTCATCAAAGAATATGTAACTAAACCAGTCGTTGGATATGTCGCTGGGTTTACCGCCCCAGAAGGAAAGACAATGGGTCACGCTGGCGCAATTGTCTCTGGGTCATCCGGTACTGCGGCAGCCAAGAAAGATGCATTGGAAGCTGCCGGTGTAAAAGTTGGACAGACACCAAGCGAAGCCGCAGCAATTATGCGCGCAATCTTGAAGGGCTAATGTGAAACGAGTTCTACAGGTTTGCTTTCAGCAATCCCTGCGGAGCGCAACACTTTTTGGACTTCCGCTCGCATTTATATCTTTAATCGGTTGGGCAACGGCAGGCAGTGCAACCGGAGAAACTAGTGACCCAATAAAGGCAGCGGTGTGGTTTTGGTTGGCAGCACACCACATACCTTTCAATTTTCAGAACAGTACTTCAAGCGGGTTGTTAACTTATTTACCAGTTGGTGCGATGATTTTCCCCTACTTAGCAATCCGAGTTGGGTTTCGCCGCTCAATTGAAAAAATTCAACCGACGCAAAACCACGTTATTCGACAAACAATCTTTGGTTTCGCGCTTTCATATTCAATTATTGCAACAGTTGCAGCGGCAATTGTGAGCAGTAGCTCCATAAAAATTCATTGGTATTTAACGTTCCCTATTGTCTTTGCGTTATCTTGGATAATTTCTTTCATCACTACTGCGTTGGAGCCAGGGAAAGTTACCGGGTTATTTTGGCAGAAAGCCATTCGGACATCTTTAGTGGGGATGCTAATTATTTGGGGGATTGGCGGATTATTGGTAAGCGCTTCACTACTTATCCATCTTTCCGTTGTGAATCAATTAACTACCGTTATTCAACCAGGAATTTTCGGTGGATTAGCATTTCTTTTTATTCAAGTCTTATATATTCCAAACGTGGCATTTGCTGCTGTTGGATATTTTATCGGAGCTGGATTTCAACTTGGTGATGGATCGCTAATTCATCCGTTTGTTCATCGCCTCTCTGAGATTCCGGCGGTACCGCTGCTAGGTGCGCTGCCAGTAAATGTTTTTCCAATAGCAATTTTGGGTGCAGTTTTTCCAATAATCTTCGGCATCTGGGCAAGTAGATCAAGTGAATCAAAGTTTAAATTGTCGCTAATCGGCGCAGTCACATTTTTGTCAATCACAATCTCGATTCTTACCAGTGGGGCGTTACTAAATCAGAATCTCTCAAATGTAGGACTCTCTTGGTGGCAATTCCCATTAGTAATGACCGGAGAATTTGCGATTGGTGTTGGAATTTCATCCATAATTGGAAAGCGAAAAAAGATTAATGGGTGAACGCTCGATTGTAATTTTGGCGTCTGGAAGTGGCACGCTGGCACAAGCGCTAATTGACGCAATTATCCGAGCCGAGTTAGATTGTGAGATTTCCGCGATAATTTCAGATCAACGCTCTCAAGTTTTGGAACGTGCTCGAAAGCATGACATCACAAATTTCTATTTGCCGCTGACAAAAGTTAGAACTGACTGGGATGAAAAGTTGTTAGATTTAGTTAGCAAATTGAAACCAGATCTAGTTATAAGCGCTGGATTTATGCGGATATTGTCACCGGATTTCGTTGCAAAATTTGATTGTATTAATTCGCACCCATCACTTTTACCCGCATTCCCAGGTGCGCACGCAGTCCGAGACGCACTTGCTGCAGGGGTTTCTGAGACCGGATGTACCGTGCATTGGATCGATGCCGGAATAGATACCGGAGCGATTATTGGGCAAATTCCGATGCCGATCTATCCAACCGATAGTGAAGAAACGCTGCACGAACGCATTAAGATTGCTGAACGAGCGCTCATTGTTGAGACCGTTTCCGCTTTGCTGGCTGATAAGTACTGAAGATTAAACGGGAGAATTAAGTGTCCACACGCAAACCAATTCACAGAGCTCTGGTTAGCGTTTACGATAAAACTGGTTTAATTGAATTAGGTATGGCGCTTAATAAAGCTGGCGTTGTAATACTTTCTACCGGCTCTACCGCTAAGAAATTATTAGACGCTGGAATTCCCGTTACGCCAGTTGAGGAATATACAAATTTTCCAGAGATGTTAGATGGTCGAGTAAAAACGCTACACCCAAGAATTCATGCAGGATTATTAGCAGATCAATCAAATAGCGTTCATTTAGCCCAACTTGATGCGCAAAATATTGAAGCATTTGATTTAGTGGTTATTAATTTGTATCCCTTTGCGGAAACCATTGAATCTGGTGCAGTTTTTGAAGAATGTATAGAACAGATCGATATAGGTGGACCATCAATGTTGCGCGGCGCAGCTAAAAATCACAAGAGTGTCGCCGTTATTTCTGATCCTTCACAATATCAAAAACTCTATTCGGCGCTCGAGATCGGCGGCTTTACGATAAACGAACGCCGACAATTAGCTTTAGAAACCTATCGTCGCACCGGTGAGTATGACATTGCGATTTCAGAATGGTTAGCTAAATTTACCGATACCGAAAGCTTGCCAGAATGGATTGGTCGCGTATGGCATAAAGTAACCGATCTTCGCTATGGTGAAAACCCGCATCAGAGCGCGGCTTTTTATCGAAGTTCAAGTCGATCAATCGGTTTGGCTGCAACCGAACAATTACATGGGAAAGAAATGTCCTTTAATAATTTCACTGACGCTGATGCGGCTTGGCGTGCAGCGTGGGATCACAGCGAGCCTTGCGTTGCCATAATTAAGCACGCCAATCCATGTGGCGTTGCCATTGGAGAAAACATTGCAGATGCCTACTTAAAGGCTCACGCATGTGATTCAATCTCAGCATTTGGTGGAGTAGTTGCGGCAAACCGAGAAATTTCAAAAGACATGGCAACCGCACTCTCTGAAATTTTTACCGAAGTTGTAATCGCACCTTCATACGAAAGTGGCGCCGTAGAAATTCTTTCAAAGAAACCCTCAATTCGAATTCTAAAAGCGAGTGAATATCTAAGACCAGACCTTGAACTCCGTCCAGTCTTAGGTGGGCTATTAATTCAAAGTACAGATGCGATTAATGCAATAGGTGATTCATATTCAAATTGGAAGCAAGTATCTGGCGGTAAAATTTCGGATTCAATAAAATCCGATTTGGAATTTGCCTGGCGTGCAATTCGCTCAGTAAAGAGCAACGCAATTCTGCTTGCCAAAGCAGGCGCATCGGTTGGAATTGGGATGGGCCAGGTAAATCGAGTCGACTCTTGCTCACTAGCAGTCTCTCGCGCCGGAGATCGCGTAAAAAATTCGGTTGCAGCCAGCGATGCCTTCTTTCCATTTGCAGATGGATTAGAAATTTTAATTAGGGCTGGAGTGGTTGCGGTTGTACAACCCGGTGGCAGCGTTCGCGATGAAGCGGTAATTACGGCTGCAGAGAAAGCCGGAATTGCGATGTTCTTCACTGGAGTTCGTCATTTTTCGCATTCGTAACAAAATGTAATAAATCTAAATTCTTCTTCTGTTCAAACCCCGTTTGCTTTCTATAAAAATGGAATTCATTAGCAACTTTATAGATTTGCCTTTGGGGAATCCCGGCCATGACTCTAATGAATTGGATGTATTTTCAATGAAACTTCGATATAAAGTAGGCGTTGCAATAAGCGTAATTGCGCTAGCAGGAAGTGCGACTGTTGCATATTCTAACTTAGCCAAACCAGATTATATTCTTGCGGCAAATTCTGCCGTAACGATAAAACCTCTAGCATATGCTGGGGATCAATTTAATGGCGTCGTAATTCGTGGTATTCCAGATGGAATGGGCGCTTATAAGAATGAAAACGGTGGCATCTCGTTGCTATCTGTACATGAAATTCCCTCTTACTCACCACTAGCACAACTTTCGAAATCGAATACATCTCAATGGGGTGTATCAATAACAAAATTTAACATCATTCCAAACTCAAGAAGTATTACCGCCGCTTCAAATTTTATTAACGATATCAAGTATTACAATTACACCACTGGAAAATATGGTGATACACCAATAGGTGGTGCTCCTGTTGGTACAACAAAGGGTCTAGATTGGAACGTAAGTAGGTTTTGTTCTGCAACGCTTGTTCAAGCTGGCGGACTTTCATTTAAGAGCGGCAGCACAACTTATGGGTATGAAGGTGCTGTATTTCTAAGCGGTGAAGAAGATGGCGATAGCGGATATGCTCGCGGTTTTGCATTTGATATGGATGGCCACGGTATTCAATTACCAAGAATGGGACTTGCTTCTTGGGAAAATTTAATGCCAAATCTGAAGCCTGGCCTTAACACAGTAGTTATGGGTAACGAGGATGGTTCCGCAACTGATAGCCAATTATTCATGTATGTCGGGAAAAAAACTACCGAAGGAACCTTTGCCGATAAGGCTGGCTTAACCAATGGCGAACTTAGCGTAATGAGTATTCCAGGCATTGCGAATGACAATGCTTTCCGAGCTACTTATGGAAAAAATAAAGCAGTAGATGTCACATTTAAGAAGACAATTTGGGATGCAAGCTTGCCTGTACAAGCCGTGGATCATGCTGCGCAAGGAACTGAAATGTCGCGCATTGAAGATGGTGAATGGGATCCAACAAATCCAAATATTTTCTACTTCAACACAACTGAGTCAAATAAAGATCCCGCTGCAACAAAAGCAAATCCATCAGAGCCAACCTTTTCCCGCGATGGCGGTGCGCTATGGCGCTTAACATTTGTTGATGGCCAAAAGCCAGAACTTGGCGCAAAACTTGAGATGTTGCTTGATGGATCCGAAGCGCCATATTTAAGCAAGCCTGACAATTTAACTCTTACTAAAGATGGCATCGTGCTACTTCAGGAAGACCCAGGTAACAATGGACATCTATCTCGAATCGTTGCATTCCGTCCGAAAGATGGAAAGTTGGCGGTGGTTGCAGAATTTAACAAAGATTATTTTGCAACTGGTGGCAGTAATTTCATGACAATAGATGAAGAGTCTTCGGGAATAATAAACGCAACTGAGCTATTTGCAAAAACTGGTGATACAAACCAATATTTCCTTTTTAATGCACAAGTTCATACAGTAGGCGGCGCACTTTCTCGCCCAGACTTATTA
>CAZMNB010000038.1:0-11207 GCA_964567545.1 uncultured Bifidobacterium sp.
CAGAAGTTGAATTAGTTCCCATGGTTGCGCGCGAACTTCGTTTAAAGAAAGCGCTACAAACATTCTTATTGGAACGCGCAAACAAAGGTGAGCGAATTGATTATGTGATTATTGATTGTCCGCCAAGTTTAGGTTTACTAACAATAAACGCGCTTGTCGCAGCTGAAGAGTTAATGATTCCAATTCAATGCGAATATTATTCTTTAGAAGGTTTAGCGTTATTGCTTCATACAGTTACATTAGTACAAGAACATTTAAATCAAAACATTAAGTTAACCACGATTGTTTTAACTATGTTTGATGGCCGAACCAGGTTAGCAAACGATGTGGCCGATACTGTTCGCGCACATTATCCAAAAGAGTTAATAGATATTCCAATCCCGCGTGCAGTAAGAATTTCAGAAGCACCTTCATATGGCCAGACAGTTATGACATACGATCCACTTTCTAACGGCGCACAGTCATACATGGCAGTAGCTCGCGAAATCGCGGTACGCGGTAGCGCAGTTAATCCAATTCAGCAACAGGAAATCAGTTAATGAGCGCTCGCAAAGGTGGACTTGGTCGAAATCTAGATTCACTAATTCCAACTTCAATTAAACTTCCAGGCAGCGACACTGTAATTGCCGACCGCGATGAAGTTTTATTATCTGCAATCAAACCTAACCCAAAACAACCGCGGACAGTTTTTGATGAAGATGCACTTAAAGAGTTAGCTGCATCCATAAAAGAAGTTGGTGTATTACAACCACCAGTTGTGCGCAAAAGTAGCGCCGATACTTACGAATTAATCATGGGCGAACGTCGGGTCCGGGCTGCAAAATTAGCTGGTTTAACTTCAATCCCAGTAATCATTAGACAAACTCCAGATAACGAATTGCTTCGCGAAGCTATTTTAGAAAACATTCACCGCAGCCAATTAAATGCCTTAGAAGAAGCGGCTGCGTATAACCAACTTCTTACAGATTTTGGTTACACCCATGAAGAGTTAGCAACAAAGCTCGGAAAATCTCGACCGCTAATTTCAAACACAATCAGATTATTGAATTTACCACCATCAGTGCAAAGACGCGTTGCGGCTGGAACTATTTCAGCAGGCCATGCTCGGGCACTATTAGGGCTAGCTGATCAATACGAAATTGAAAAACTTGCAAACCGAATTGTTGCTGAAGGTTTAAGTGTCCGTGCAGTTGAAGAGATAATTTCACTCGGCGGTAAAACTCAAACTAGAACAACTAAAAATAAGTCAAAAACCTCACCTGAAATTAAAGAACTTGGAGTTCGGTTATCGGATGCGCTAGATACTCGTGTAAATATCGAGATGACTCAAAAACATGGCAAAATCGTAATTGAATTTGGGTCACTAGAAGACTTACATCGCATTATTGATGTAATTGATTAATTAAGCGCAATTCCATTTCCACGGCGTTCCATCTCTTGCTCAACAACGCCACCTAAAGATTTAATTCCTTCATGAATTCGCTCAGGCGTTGGGTGACAATAAGAGAGTCGCATTGACCAAGAACCCAATCCATCTGCATAAAACGCCGTGCCTGGTACATAAGCAACTTTTGCAACAATTGCTTTTGGCATCATCGCTTTAGTATCAATCTCTGGCGGCAAACTAACCCAGACATAAAACCCACCTTGTGGTTTAGTCCAAGTTGCACTTTTAGGAAAATATAAATCCAAACTCTCCAACATCGCGTCGCGTCGAACTTTATAAAGCTTGCAAAATGCAGTGATTTGGTCGCGCCATGGCTGGTCCGCCAAATAGCTCGAAATCGCCATCTGGGTAAAGTTTGACGGGCAGAGAATTGAAGATTCACTCGCAATCACTAACTTCTCCCGAAGTGCGACTGGTACTAGCGCCCAACCAACTCGCAAACCAGGTGCAATTGTTTTAGAGAATGAACCCAAGTAAATAACATTTTCTGAATCCTCAGCCCGCATCGCGTTTGGCGATGGTCGTTCAAAACCAAGAAGTCCGTATGGGTTATCTTCCACAACCATAATTTTTTCTTTACGACAGATTTCCAAGATCTCGGTCCGACGATCGGCTGGAAGTAATACACCTGCAGGGTTTTGATAATTAGGAATTAAATATAAAAACTTTATTTTCCGACCTGAGAACCTAATTGATTTTATAGCTTCACGTAAAGATTCCGGAACGATGCCGTCTTGATCCAATTCAACATGAACTACTTGCGCTTCATACTGTTTAAAAGTGCCAAGTGCACCAACATAAGACGGCGCTTCGACTAAAACTACATCGCCTGGATCAATAAATATTCGCGAGATTAAATCGAGCGCTTGTTGCGAACCGGTCGTAACGATAATGTCATCTGGGTTTGCGTGAATCCCTTCTAGCGCCATCACATCGCAAATCTGTTCACGCAATTTTGGATGACCTTGTCCGCTCCCATATTGCAACGCTTCTTGTCCGTGCTCGGCTATTAATTTTCCAACCAAACCAGCCATCATCTCCATTGGTAAGGCAGAAAGATTTGGCATTCCGCCTGCTAGCGAAACAATTTCAGGGCGAGATGCGACTGCAAATAAAGAACGAATTTCACTAGCCTGCATTCCGTTGGCACGTCGTGCAAACCGCTCTTCTAAATTTTCGGGAGCGTGGGTATGAAAACGCGTTACATCTGACATTTAATTATTCTGCCACAGTTGAACGTCGCGCGGTTCTGAATTAATTTCATTAACGTCTAATTCCAGCACGGCGTAAATCTTCAATTCGCAAGGTGCCAGTCTTCGCATCATCTTCTGCCGATAAATAGAGTCGCTGAATTGCGATAACCAACGCCTCAGCAATCAAATCTCTAAATTGTGGGTCCCCTAATCGTTCTGCGTCATGTGGATTGGAGATGTAACCCAAATCAATTCGAACTGTTGGAGCTTTTATTAGCCGCAACATATCCCAAGTTTTTGCGTGAGTTCGACAGTTACTCAAATCGGTCCGCGCGCAAATTTCGCGTTGGACTAATGTGGCAAACCTTTCACCAACAACAGAGTGCACGCCATGTTGGTCGCTGCCGTAAAAATATGTTGCCACACCTTGAGCGGTTTCATTCTTGTAACTATCAACATGCATCGAAATCACTAAATCCGGAGTTACGCTGTTTGCAAAATCAATCCGCTCTGGTTCTAGCGGCGAACGCGTTTCGTTTCGCGTCAGAAAAACGTTTACACCAAGCGCAATTAACCGACCTTCAATTCGTTGTGCCACATCAAAAACAATTTCGGACTCAGTTAATCCGTTAACACTTCTGCCAACATCTTTTCCACCCCAACTTGGGTCTAACACTATTATTTTGTCTGCTAAAACCGGTCCGCGTTTTTCACGAATCGCTTGATCGCGTAATAGTGTCGGCGCGCCACCTGAAACAGTGCGCATCAAACGCATTAAGGAAATCACAGTAGCTGGTCCACAAATACCATCAACCAGTACCCCAGCAGATTTTTGAAATTCTTTAACTGAGTTTTCAGTGCGAACTCCAAAAACCCCATCTACTCGGCCACAATCAAAACCCATATCAATTAATCGGCTTTGCAGTGTAGCAACATCATCACCACGCATTAATAAATCACCAACGCTTTTCTTGAAAGATAAAGTGCGATCACCCAATTTCCAACGCGCTTCATCAAGTGCTCGCATCGTCATTGGATTAGCAATTCCAGTCGCAGTTAAACCACGCTCTTGTTGGAAAGCTTGCACTGCATTTTCAACAGATCCATCATAAATATCTGTGGGTGCTTTTAAATAGCCAAGGCGATGCAGCGTATTTGTAATTACCGTAACAAAATCACCACGGTCCCCCGGGTTTAATTGCTCAGTATCCATACTTCAGCGTAAATGAATTAGCGTGTAATTAGGAAATAAATTGCTCTAAATCTTTCAATAGCGCTGGTTTTGGCTTAGCGCCAACTATGGTTTTAACAATTTGGCCACCGACAAATACGTTCATAGTTGGAATTGAGGTGATGCCATATTGCATTGCCAAAGCTTGTTCTTCATCAGTATTAAGTTTTACGATCTTAATTTTAGAACCGTGCTCCGCAGCAATTTCAGCCAAGATCGGCGCAACTGCGCGGCAAGGCCCACACCACTCGGCCCAGAAATCAACCAAGACCGGGGTTGCGCTCTTTAAAACCAACTCATCAAAATTTGCTGCGGTTACCGCTACTGGTACTGACATCACTTTCTCCTCTTAATCGCTCTGATATCTTGAACTCTAGTGTCCGGCAAGGAATCTTTCCGCATCCAAGGCTGCTTGGCACCCTGAACCCGCCGCAGTAATCGCTTGGCGATAGGTGTGGTCAACTAAATCGCCACACGCAAAGACGCCTTTTAGGTTGGTATGGGTAGATCGGCCAGCTACTTCCACATAGCCTTCAGAGTTAGTTGTAATTTGGCCAAGTAATAATTCACTTCGGGGCACGTGGCCAATTGCGACGAATAACCCAGTGAAATCTCGAACGCTCTCAACTCCGGAAACCGTATTGCGTAATTTCAACCCACTAACTTTTTCTTCACCTAATACATCGATAACTTCAGTATTAAACAAGAATTCAATTTTGGGATTGGCTTGTGCCCGTTCAGCCATGATTTTTGAAGCACGCAGCGAATCTCGGCGATGGATTAATACAACTTTACTTGCGAACCGAGTTAAGAAATTTGCTTCTTCCATTGCGGAATCTCCGCCACCAACTACTGCAATCTCTTGTCCACGAAAGAAAAATCCGTCACAAGTAGCACACCATGAAACTCCGCGACCTGATAAACGTTTTTCATTTTCAATTCCAATTTCTTTATAAGCAGAACCTGTCGCCAAAATTACCGATCGAGCCTGCAAGGTGTTTCCAGAACCATCCTTCAACGTCTTAATCTCACCGTCTAATTTCATTTCAACAATGTCATCGGTAATTAGTTGGGCACCAAAACGTGCTGCTTGTTTGCGCATTGCGTCCATTAAATCCGGACCGATAATGCCATTTTCAAATCCAGGAAAATTCTCAACCTCGGTGGTGTTCATGAGCGCGCCACCAGCAGTTACTGAACCCTCATAGATAACGGGGTTGAGTTGAGCGCGCGCAGCGTAAATAGCTGCGGTATATCCAGCTGGGCCGGACCCGACGATTACTACATCATGCACTTTTGAATCGCTCACTTACCCACCTTACCTAGAAAATCGTAAATCAATTAATTACGACGCAAAATCAATTTCACCACCATCGCCACTTCTTCAATCTTGAAGAGTTTGGCCAGCCCTAAAAAAGCAAGATCAGCAAGAGCGATAACAATTAACAACGAAATAATATTCCCACCAGGAATCAAATCAGCTGTCATCAAAAAACGAAGCGGTATAAATATTATGAGGGAAATCACCGTTAACGTTAAATAGATTTTTCGATAGCTCTTTGCTGGGATTACTCCGGAATGGCGAGCCAATAATCTAAAAGATAGCGCAGTGCCAAACCAGTAACTTAAAGTAAATGCACCAGCCAACCCAACCGTGATCCATTCGGTTGGTAGCGTTAGGTAAGCAATCACTGATACCCCAACCGAGATTACATTTATTAATAAATTAGAAATAACTTGCGACTTAGTATTTTCAAATGCATTTAAGCCCCGGATAGCAATTAAATTCAAACTTAGTGGAATTGCAGCCAACGCAAAACCAGCTAAAACCTTACCAATAAATTGTGCGTCGCTATTTGATATCCCAAAAAACAAAACTTCTGCGATTAACGGACCAAAGAATAGAAAAAAGAAAGCGCTCGGAACTGTCACTATTCCAACTAATCGAATAGCTTTAATTATCTGTTCGCGCAATTCCGACAATTTGTTATCTATTGCGAACTCCGAAAGTTTTGGCAGTAGCGCAGTAACAACCGAAATAGTGATTATGGAATGTGGTAACAATAGAATTAAGTAAGCGTTGCTATATGGAGTATAACCAACTCCATATGTTAAACCTTCACTTATGGCTGACACCGAAGTTCTGGTAGCAAGATTAACTGTAATTAAGTAGCCAATCTGTGAAATCAAAACAAATAAAAATGTCCAACTAGCCAACCGAATTGATTTGCCGAGCCCAACCCCACGCCAATCAAATCGCAGTCGTAGCCCAACCCCACATCGCTTTAGCACCGGAATCAAAACCAACGCTTGCACAACTATGCCTAGCGTTGTTCCTAAACCTAATAACCGCACTTGTGAATTAGTGATTTCCACGAAATCAAGGCTTGAGACATTAATCAAAAAGTATCCGAAGAGTGAGATTGCGACTAAATTATTTAAAATAGGTGCCCACATCATCGGCCCGAAAACTCCGCGGGCATTTGCTATCTGGCCAAGCAGTGCAAAAATTCCCAAAAAGAAAATTTGCGGTAGGCAATACCGCATAAAAGCAACGGTAATATCAAAAGATCTTCCATTAAACGATGGCGCATATAAATGAACCAACAATGGAGCAAATACAATTGCAATAACAACAATCAAAAACAGAACAGTGCTTGTAGCCGTAAAAAGCCTTGAGATATAGGCGCTACCGCGATCTGATTCGCGCGATGCTCTAATTATCTGCGGTACAAAAACTGCGGTTAACGCACCGCCTATCAATAAGTTATATAAAATATTTGGCATCGTGTTTGCCACGTTGTAGGTGTCACCCAGTAAAGCAGTGCCTAGAACTGCAACCAGTAATAGATTTCTAATCAAACCAGTAATTCTTGAAAAAATCGTGCCGAGCGCCATGATTGAAGAGGAACGAATTAAGAAAGAGTCTTCACTCATATCTAGGCTCGCTTCCGTTTAACTCGTCGAACGCTTTGCACAACACCAGCAAGTAGCAGGATTATTGCAGAGCCGGTTGTAAACCAGGTCGTGATTGGACTAATAACAGAGAGCGATAGTGGGAGTTTCACTGGTTGTTTTAACAGCACACCTTGTTCAGACTTAATTTGAACTAATAAGTTGGTAGACCCGGAAGCCATCACGCGAATCGGAATCGCGACCTGTAATTTCGAATTCGGGGCTAGAGTTAAATTAGGAATTGGCGCAGCAATAACTTTTCCGTTTAGCGGAGTTACAACCAATTTAATTTTTAATTCGACATCAAAGTTATTAACAAGAGTTATTGGTATTTTCTCACGCTCTGAAGTCACCCGATATCTTCCGACAATTAAACGTAACTTATTTTCAAACGACGCAAAATCCGAGCTGTAAATATCAGATAACGCCAAAAGTTCGCTTCTGGTTAAACTCGGATTTGTTAATCCAGAAATTCCCAATCTATATGTGATTATGGTGTCGCGGGGTAACACGTTTGAAAGTGCAAAAATCCGTTTTCGAATCAACCTGTAGTTATCTTGAACTTTTCTTGGAATATTTGCTTGCGGCTGACCCGGATAATTATCAACAGCGGCTACGTAACGACCAAAAAATTGGGTACCGCGCGCCGCGGATTCAGCAATATAAAACTTTAACTCGCCCGGGGCGGCACTTTTTAGCCATGAAGTTCCTACTGAACCGTAGGGCAATACTGAAATGGGATCACGCCTAACACCGGTTTTTAGCGCGGCTAACCAAGCTTTAGCAATTGAACTTCCTTCACCCGGCAATATTTCACGTTTTGCATTTTTCTTAGATTTATCTAGCGGTTGCGCAACTTCATAGCCATCGCTCATCGCAATTACTTCATCAATTAACGCAACATCAATAATCCAACTACGTCCAAATTTCGGTCCAACATAAACAAGTTTACCTAGTCGCCCTTGCGGCTTTAACGCAGTTGTAAGTTCGTCATTAAAAAAAACTCCATCTAAACCATGATGGCTAGGTTCAGAGAGCAAAACTACATTGGAACTTTCGGCAAAAACTGGCGGGGTTATCATTAGCGCAAAAAACGCTAATGAAACTAAGAACAGTAAACGCTTCATCCGCCGAGCTCACCCGAACGCGCAATCAATTTCTTTTCATCAGGATATGCGAGTTTCTCCACAATTTCAGCTAGTGGAAACCAAGCCACATCATCAACTTCAGTTACCTGCGGCGCTAATTTCCCACCAGTTTCCTTAAACAAGAAATGGTGCACCGTTTTATGAATTCTTTTACCGCCCGCCATAAACCAAAAATCAATTACCCCTAATGATTTAGAGATTTCACTTTCAATGCCGGTTTCTTCCGCAACTTCACGAAGCGCTGCTTGCTCTGGCGTCTCACCCTCTTCAATATGTCCTTTTGGTAGCGACCAAAGCAATCGCTCTTGGCTTTGATCCTTAATATCGCGTCGACCAATCAATAAACCCTTTGTACCAGTTGAATCAATAACTAATCCGCCCGCACTAACTTCATCTACGCGTTTTACATAATTTTGCTTTGGTTTCCTCGGCGTATTTTTATTTTGTGGCGTTGCGGTATTAATTGTTCTGTCGGTAGAGCTTTTTTTTCGTGGGGGCCGCCTACGTCGCCGCTTTTTACGCGTATCTTCGCCGCCCGCACTTGATGCCGGGGTCATGGAGCAAGGTTAGTGCTTTAGCCTTATCCATCATGAACACTCCAAGTGAAGCCGCAGCGGAAATTGCGATAGCTACGCTTTCGGCACGCGCACCACACGCTCAATCCTTGGCCAACGCATTTGCAAATGCTGGTTTTCGATTGGCGCTAGTTGGTGGACCAGTGCGCGACGCAATTTTAGGGAAATTGTCTTCAGATTTAGATTTCACTACTAATGCACGTCCAGAAGATACTAAAAAGATATTGAATTCTTGGGCAGATTCAGTTTGGGATACCGGAATTCAATTTGGCACAGTTGCCGGAAAAAAAGATGAAACAACTGTCGAAGTTACAACTTATCGTTCTGAAAAATATGATGTCAACAGTCGTAAGCCAGAAGTTAATTACGGTGACGATATTGAGGGAGATCTTGCGCGCCGAGACTTCACCGTTAATGCAATGGCGTTAGAACTTACTACCAAACAACCGCAATTTATAGATCCGTTTAACGGCGTATTAGATTTAGCAAAAAAAGTTTTACGCACCCCGAGAAAAGCTGAGGAATTATTTACCGACGATCCACTCCGCATGATGCGTGCGGCTCGTTTTGCTAGCCAATTAAATTTTGATGTAGACCCAATAATTATTACTGCAATTGAAAACTTGGCGAATCGGATCTTAATAGTTTCAGCTGAGCGGGTTCGCGATGAATTCATTAAAATACTTATGTCGGATAATCCGCGAATTGGAATCACAATGATGGTCGATACTGGACTCGCTGATTTAGTTATTCCTGAAATTCCAAAACTTCGACTAGAAGTGGACGAGCATCATCACCATAAAGATGTTTACGAGCACACGCTTACTGTTTTAGAACAAGCGATGGCAGATGAAGATCGACTTGGCGGTCCAAACTTAATTATTAGATTAACCGCCTTGCTCCATGACATAGGAAAACCTAAAACCCGCGAACTGATTCCGGGCGGCGGAGTTTCATTCCACCATCACGAAGTCGTAGGTGCGCGACTTACTAAAGAGCGGCTTCGAAAGCTCCGCTTTGATAAAGAAATCACCGACGCTGTTTCGGAATTGGTCTTTCTCCACCTACGCTTTCACGGATATGGCAGCGGAGAATGGACCGATTCTGCGGTACGGCGATATGTGCGCGATGCTGGCGAATATTTGACTCACTTACACGTATTAACTCGCGCAGATTGCACCACTCGAAATAAACGGAAAGCAGAAATTCTTGCTCACACTTATGATCAACTTGAAATTCGCATTGCGGAGTTAATGGCAAAAGAAGAACTTTCTAAAATACGTCCAGACCTTGATGGCAATCAAATAATGGAAATACTTGGTATTAAAGGGAGAACTGTTGGAATCGCATACCAACATTTATTAGATTTAAGAATGGAACATGGTCCACTCGGTGAAGATCGGGCTAAAACCGAACTACTTAATTGGTGGAGCGCTTATCAGCGTGAAAATTCTTAGGCTTAAGTAGGTATAGCGCAACCAATAGATAAATGACTGAAATTAATAATGGCAGCAACCATCCCGATCCATTTTTAGAGAGAGTCAACGCCGCTAGAATTGCACCACTTACTATCCCAGCATTAACCATTACATCGTAAACCGCAAAGACTCGGCCACGAAATTCATCAGATATCTGTGATTGCACTAGCGCATCGTTTGTAACTTTCAAACTTTGACCAAACAATCCAATTGCAAACCCAGTAATAATCAAAACGTACTCTTGTTGTGAAATAGCGAGAAGTAGTGGGAGTACTGCGCTCGCAATCAACATCGAGCGGATCCAAAGATGTCTCCCGTATTTTGCAACTCCGAGCGGTGCAATTACTGCCCCGATGGTGATACCAACTCCAGCAACAACAACCGCAACTGCAAAACCAGCCAACCCAGCTTCTGGGTCATTTGGATTATTAAAGGAATTTCGCTCCAGTAATAACGCCATTAAAGTCAGAGCAGTAATACCACCACGCTGTACCCCGGTCGCAGTAATACCCAGTAAGCAATCCCGAATCCGCCATAACAATTTGAACCCATCTCGCATCTCAACAATTTGATCCTTCAGACCATTCCGCTTTATTTCATGGGGTTTAGGTCCAATTGCCACCCTAGGGAGTCGGAGCACAAGTAGCGACGCGATGAAGTAAGCCGCGGCAGCAACTGTAATTAAAAGCGAATCTGCAGAATTAGCGCTAAATTTTGAATCCAAGAAATTACGCAACGCAATACCAACTCCACCACCAATAACAACAAATACAGTGCCACCAGTCACAGCCACAGCATTAAAAGTAACTAATTTTTTCCGTTCCACTAACAACGGCAAACCAGCGCTTAATCCAGCAAGAATCAATCTATTAACTCCGAAAGCAATTAAAACAAAGACCGTTAACTCAATACCAGTAATACCGTTTCTAATTAGAGTAGCAATGAAAATCAAAGTAAAAGCGCGGAAAAGGTTAGCCATAAAAATAACGCGTTGCCTAGAAATGCGATCCAAAATAGTTCCAACGAATGGGCCAACAATCGAGTAGGGCAGCAAAACAACACTAAAAGCGATTGCAGCGCCAACGGCATTAGGTTGCCGTTCCGGTGAAAAAAGTACAAATGAAGCCAGCGCAGTCTGGAAAATACCATCCGTGAATTGACCCATCCACCGAACCGCAAA
>CAZMNB010000039.1:0-11192 GCA_964567545.1 uncultured Bifidobacterium sp.
GGTCTAGGCTATAATGCTCATCGCGTCTACGTCAAGAATGATGAGCTATGCAGCAGCGAGTTATAATTTCGGAGCCCAACAAAATTAATTTTCGTATCTACCGCAGCCCCGAGTGTCTTATCAGTGAGGCTGGTCCAAATCGCTTGGGTAATTGGGTAAACCACCAACATTGCTACCAATAAAATAATTGGCAAAGTTAACAAGTACGGTAATTTAGTATGAGAAAACCGAGACGATGATCTCTTCTTCATAGAGCCATCATCTCGGTTTTCTCTCCTCGTTCTTACTCCCGGTCTACCAAAGCATTACTTCTTTAAATCTTAGAGCTTCGCGGCTAGAACTAGAAGTTCTTTCTGCGCTTGATCCATTGCTTCCTTAATCGTCTTCTTTTTATTAATGGCGGATTGCAAGTTGGTCAAGATGATAGTTCCGTACTCATCACTCTTTGTGATGAAGTCACCCATCATGTCCATTGGAGTAATAGGCACGCTTGGAGGTGTTAGGAAGCCATCGATCCAAGGCAAAGTCTTTAAATAAGCCTTAAATGCAGGAACATTCGCCATCTCTGGGAATGGTGGGATGAAATCTAGACATTGCATAGTTAGGTCAGCCATGTTTTCTGGCTTGAATAACCAGGTCAAGAATTCAGTTGCAGCAGCCTTGTTCTTGCCCAACTTGTTTAGCGATATTGGGTGAACGCGTGATGCAGCTTTGTGGCTTGCGTGTGGCAATGCGACGCTACGAAGTTTTGCGTATACAGCTGCGTTAGTGCTCTTAAGCACGTTAACTGCGGCTGATACCCAGAAACCTTGAGCGATACGGCCATTTGCTGCTAGTTGTACTGCGGCAGCATTATTAATTCCTTTTGGAATAGCTGCGTTGTACAGGTCTAACCAAAGTTGCATAGCTTTAACAACTTCTGGTGAGTTTGCCTTTGGAGTCTTGCCTACAGCCCAAACGCCGTCGTACATGTTGACCCAGTTCTGCATGTTGAACCAGAAGTCACCTTGTTCGGCCATAATGTTTGGATGCCAGAAACCGTATTGATTTGGCTTCTTTGTAAGTTTCTTAGCTGCAGCCAACAACTCTTCAGGAGTTGTTGGTGGCTTAATTTTTGCTTTTGCAAATAGTTCTGAGTTGTAAAGTAATCCGAAGTTAACGGTCACGATACTTACACCGTAGCAGGCTCCATCTTTGGTTACATATGCATGGATCTTTGGATTTGGGGTTACGCCCGCAGCCTTGATTGCATCTGTAAGTGGCAAGAAGTAGCCACTCTTAAATAGACGAACAGCCAAGTCAGGCGTTGACATGATTAGATCGTCAGTAAGTGTTCCGGCTTCTAAACCAGTTAGAACTTGGTTTACATATTGCGCAAATGGCCAACCAGTTAATTTAACTTCGCTAGTTGTGCTCTGTGCGTTGAACTTTGCAAGTACAGATTCCCATGCTTCTTTACGGCCTGGTTCTACACCCATCCATGTAGTGATGTTTAACTGGGTCTTTGCTGCTTTAGCGGTAGTTGCTCCTGCAACTGATCCAACTGCAACAGTTCCTGCAACAGCTCCTGCGCCCTTAATAAACCCACGACGACCAACAGTCGCGTTTGTTATTTCGAGAGCATCTACTGTTTCGTTTTGCTTCTTGCTCATAAGCATTCCCTCCGGTGGAATCTAAAACTAAATACGACACATTTTGTGAACTGTATTTAGTTAACAGTTGTTGAATAATTCACCCTACTTGGGGGTAGGTCAAGGATCTAATTATTTCTTTCTTATAACTTTTACGCTCAGTTAGCTAGGTAGCCGCCATCTACTGGGAGCACCACGCCGGTCACATAATCAGAGGCTGCTGTGGAGAGGAAGAGGGTAGCGCCAGCCAAATCGCTCGGTTTCCCCCAACGTCCCATTGGGATTCGGCTGGTTAAGAACTCAAAACGGGCTTTATCTTGCCGGACCGCGTTGTTGATATCGGTTTCAATAAATCCAGGTGCGATTGCGTTTACATTTATTCCCATTGGGGAAAGTTCATTTGAAAGTCCACGAGTTAATCCACCAAGTGCAGATTTAGCAGCAGTATAGCTAATAACATTTTTGCCGCCGAGGAAAGTCCACATTGAGGCTGTAAAGATAATTTTTCCACTACCCCGAGCTGCCATACCGCGAGCGAATTCCCGAGAGAGGAAAAACGGCGCATTTAAATCAAGTTCGATAGTTTGATCCCATTGTTCATCTGTATGTTCCAAGACCACGCCTCGATTTGCAATTCCAGCGTTATTAACCAAAATATCGATTTTGCTATCTTTCAAAGTCGAGATTAATGATTTCGTTTCAGATCTTTCGCGAAGATCACAAGCAATAGCCTTGAACTCAACGCCAAAGCTATTTACAACTTTCTTGAGTTCGTCATCAGGTTCTTGTTTTGAACTAACCGCAATTATGTTTGCACCAAACTCCGCGAGTATTGAAGCCATTGCAAAGCCAATTCCTTTACGAGCTCCAGTTACGACTGCAGTTTTTCCGGTTAAATCAAAAATGCCTTGATAAGACATGACTCTCCTTTAAAAAATGCTGACTCTAATAACTGGTAACTCTGCTACAGATACCTTAGGATTGTCAATAGTTAACAACTCGCGATCTCAACCTCGGTAACTAGGGAGAATTTTCATGCAAGGTTTGTTTGTTCCGCAATTTACGGCTTTTGATAAACACAATAACGTTGATTATGTCGCGACTGTAGAACATGCAAAATGGCTACTATCAAATGGCGTTAGCGGGCTTGTGCCTTTCGGAACATTCGGCGAGGGCGCATCGACAAGCCTGCGTGAGCGCATGAAAATTACCGAACAGTTAGCTGATATTTCACATAATTCGGCGTTAATCCCAACAATTATTTCAAATAGCTTGGGCGATATTTGGGAATACCTAGACTTTGTTAAGGATATTCCGGTTGAAGCGGTTATGGTGATTCCACCGAGTTACTTTAGGCCAATCGATAATCAGTCTTTGATTGACTTCTACAAAGCAGTGGCGGATCGAACTCGCCATAAAATTGTTGCTTACAACATCCCTGCTTGTTCGCTAAAAATTGATGTTGAGGTCGCAAATAACATTCCAATTTGGGGAGTAAAAGATTCCAGTGGTGATATCAACTCTGCGAAAGATTACTTAGAGGGTGGCGTCAAAGTTCTCCTCGGTAGCGATATTTTGCTTGCAAAGGGAATTGCACTTGGGGCGTCTGGCGGGATTTGTGGTATTGGTAATTTTTATCCAAAAGAGATGACAAAAGTTTACAAACTGGCAAATGAAGGAAAAATAGAAGAAGCAGACGCGTTAGTAAAATCAATTGTTGGGACTTTTGATGCAATATTAAAACCTGATTTTGGGTTTGTTAGTGCAATTGGTTGTTTAAAAAATGCAGCCCCACACATTATTCCAACCAAACTTGGTGACATGCGATTACCTTGCCCAACCATGAGATCTGCTGAGGCCGATACTTCGGCAATGATCTTGGCATTTAATAAATTTAAAGAATTAAATAACTAGTTCCTTAATTAACTTTCTAACTTCTACTTTATTTGGATAAGAACTCTGTGCACCTTCCCTGGTAACGCTAGAAGTTGCACACGCGGTTCCAATTTTTGCTGCACTTTCGGGTGAAAAACCTTGGTTAATTGAAGCCGCAAAAGCCCCAACAAAACAATCACCGGCTCCGGTCGTATCTAGAGCGCTGACTTTTTCGCTCTTTATGGCGCTGTACTTGCCACTTCGGTCAACTAAGGCGGCACCGTTTTCACCTAAAGTTACTACTAGACCAATTCCATGTTTTTTGGCGAATTTACAGATCGATTCTTTGGTTGGTTTACTGCCAGAAATCGCCTGATATTCGATGGAATTAGGGATTAACCAATCAGTGTTTTCTAATAATTCTTTCGAAAGCTCTTTAGCCGGTGCTGGATTCAATATTGTGGTAATTCCTAATTCTCCGGCAGATTTAAATGCGGCCAGGGTTGTCTCCTCTAAAATCTCAAGTTGTCCGACCACAACTCCTAAATTCTTGATATTTTTAATAGCAACTATAGCTTGGTCAGCTTCAAGTAAATTATTCGCTCCTGGAACCACAATTATTCGATTTGCCCCAGAGCCATCAACCCAAATTGGTGCCACACCGGTCGATCCGGCAAATTTATGTAGGTATTTGGAATTTATACCTTCACGCCTTAAATTATCAATAATCTGACTGCCAAATGAATCTGAACCAACGCCAGTAACCATATAAACATCAGCGCTAAACCGACTTGCCATTAAAGCTTGATTTGCACCTTTGCCGCCAAAATTAATCGAAAAAGTTTTACCAATTACTGTTTCACCACTTTTGGGAATATCTGTTGTATAGGTGACCATATCGATATTTGAACTTCCAACAACTGCAATGGCTCGCATTTTGATGAGGATAGACCTCTCTTGCCTTTCAATCAACTGAATTTCAACTTATACTTTGCAGACGATGAAAAATAATCAGCGGCGATTCATTGGCAAATTAGAAATTTCACCAATTGGACTTGGTTGCATGCCGCTCTCAGGGTACCCACCTGAAAAAAGTTTTATGTTGGAAAATCGCGACCAAGCGATTCAAACAGTTCATGCTGCGCTAGACGCAGGAATTAATTTTTTAGATACTGGTGATTCGTACTCGCCCACATGGAATCCTTATGGACACAATGAAAAATTGATTGCAGAAGCTATTAGAAGTTGGAGCGGTTCTGCCAAAGCGAAAGCAAAAATTATTGTTGCGACAAAAGCTGGTATCACTCGCGAAAAGAACGATACTTGGTATGGCGAATTAGGTTTTAACTCAACTCGGAGTTATTTATATCGAGCCGTTGAAGGCTCTGCCGCTCGACTCGGCGTGGATAAAATCAAACTTTGGCAACATCACCGCATTGATCCAAAACTAACAATTGAAGAACAGTACGAAAATGTAAACACTTTGAAAGAACACGGGATTGTGGAAAACATCGGATTAAGCAACGTGACGGTTGCGCAATTGAAAGTTGGCTTAAATATTATTGGCGGACCAAAAGATGGCGGTGTGGTTTCGGTTCAGAATGAATTTAGCCCTAGGTTTAGAGTAAATAGCGATGTTTTGGATCTCTGCGCTCAATTAGGAATCGCGTTTCTGCCATGGTCACCACTTGGTGGAATCGGTAAACCTAAAAACGTAACTTCCGATAACTATGCCACGCTTCATGAAATGGCTCACCGAAAAGGCGTTTCAGTTTTTGCGCTTACTATTGCTTGGCATCTTGCTAATAGCCCGATCACAATCCCAATCCCGGGATCATCACAACCGGCAACAATTTTAGACTCGCTATCGGGTTCAGAAATTGATTTATCGCAATCGGAATTTGAAGAACTAGAGAACGGATTACCTGAAACCAGTATAGAAACTGGTACCTATATTCCTAAAAAACCAACCGCTAACTAATAAGTAGCCCGGCCGCCCGTTAAATCAAATGCAAACCCAGTTGTAAAACTGCAAGCTGGTGAAATTATCCAAGCTGCCATATCCGCAACTTCACTAGCTTTTCCAAGTCGGCCCATTGGAATTTTAGATTTAAGTGATGTTAATTGGGCTTCTGAGAAACTATCACTCATTGGTGATTGAATTAACGCTGGAGCCATGGCATTAACGGTTACCCCGGTTGTCGCATACTCTTTTCCAACGCTCTTTACTAACGCAATTAACCCCGCCTTTGTCGCAGAATATGCAACCAATAATGGATTCCCGTCTTTGCCGGAGATACTGGCCATGTGCAGAATTCGACCATAGCCACGATCGGACATTCCTTTGATTACAGCTTTAGTTAGAATTAAAGCGCCTCTCAAATTAATTGCATAAACTAAGTCAAAATCAGCGATATCAACTGATTCAACTTGGTCACCATTTTTACCAAGAATTCCGACACAGTTCACCACCGCTTTCAACGGACCTAGGTCTGCTTCAACTTTACTAACACAATTAACTATTGAACCTTCGCTAACGAAATCCACTTCAAAAATATGGAAGTTTTCGCTATTCATTTCGGTCTTGATCTTCTGTAGCGCTGCCATGTTTTTATCACAAGCCGCCACAATCGCACCACGTTTGCTAAATGAGGTGGCAATTTCTTTTCCGATCCCACTGGCTGCGCCGGTTACTAAAACCAGATGACTTTTGATGTCGGTGGTTTCCATTTATGCCTCTGCTTTCAAATAGTCATGCAAAATAGTTCCAGGTACAAGTGCAAAATCTGCTTTCCAATAAAAAGATTCTACGGTTTCAAGTACTGGGAGTAAATGAAAAGGTGCAGTTTCATTCACTTCAATCGTCAATTTCGAAGGGCCGCGCCAGCATTCCTTAACTACTACATCTCCTAAAATTCTAGAAGTTATCTGATTAATGCCTTGGGTACCATCAATGTTTCGAATAACTTTATGATTGATGTTCTCGCGGAACGGAAAGTATTTTTCCAGTTCACTAACCTGCGCTGTTTGGCTACTTATTGGCATAATGGCTCGGGAAATCAGGTCAGTACCCCGAAAAACTTCAGCAACAATTTCATTATTAACCGTTTTAATTTTTGTGCTCCCCATTTTCTTGGGTTGGCCGTGAATCTCTCGCCCTTGGGTTAGCCCAACTTCAGAACTGATTAGAAGATTCGTACTAAAGCCGCCAAAATGATCTACGCCGTTTGCGTTAACTTTTACGCCGATCATCACATTAGTTTCTTCAACTTCCCCCATGCCTTCAACAATTGGCATGTAGTAGTTATGAATCATTACTAAATCGCCGCTACTTTCAACTGGAAAATCAATGTGTTTTGCAATTGCGGCGGGATCGGTTCGATAAACCGTTGTCAAAATCGTTACATCTTTATATCGAATTGGGAACGGCGGGTACATCGGTGCGAGCTTCGGTGTGGACCAAATTCCCGCTACGTTTTGATTCATGTTTCTAAGCTTTGTTTTGAGATAAGACTTTGCCAGGATTCAGAATTCCGTTTGGATCCATTGCATCTTTAATGCTTCGCATTAGCGCTACTGCGCTTTCACCGGTCTCTTCAACTAAAGATTCAATCTTTCCCATGCCAATTCCATGCTCACCAGTGCAGGTACCGTTCATCGTAATGATCCGGGAAGCGAGCGCATGTGTTATCTCGCGGATATCGGATAACTCATTCGAGTTTGATGGGTCGGTAATAATCATGCAATGGAAATTCCCATCTGCAACATGTCCGAAAATACTGAACGGGTATTTATGTTTATTAAGAATTTCATTACAAGCTTCAACTGCTTTTGCAAGCGCAGATAGTGGAACTGCCATATCGGTACTGACGATTCGCTTTCCTGGATAAATGTGAACGTTTGACCAATATGCATCATGTCGGGCTTGCCATAGTTTTCGGCGAGCGCTTTCATCACTTGTCCATTCAAAATTAGATCCGCCAAATTCGGCAACAATTTCGGCAACGCCTTGGGCGTCAGATTCAACATTGGTTGGACTGCCATGAAATTCAAATAAAAGTGTTGGTTGTTCGGGGAGAGTTAAACCACTGTGTTTATTGGCATTTCTAACACTGGCTGCATCTAGAAATTCGCAACGCGCAATGTTTGTTCCCATTTGCACAATCGCAGCGGCAGCTGCAACGCCATCAGCCAATGTTTCAAAGCGGACAATCGCAGCTGACATTTTCTCTGGTATCCCGAAAACTCTTAAAGTTATTTCAGTTATTACCGCCAAAGTACCTTCAGATCCCACTAGTAATCGAGTTAAGTCATAACCTGCTGAAAGTTTTCTAGTTGGCCTGCCGGTTTTTATGATGGTGCCATCGGCTAATACGGCGGTAAGTGCTAAAACATTTTCGCGCATGGAACCGTATTTAACGGTGGTAGTACCGGCGGCTCCAGTAGACGCCATGCCACCAATAGTTGCATCTGCACCTGGATCAACAGAGAAAAAAAGTCCTTCACTAGCGAGACGATTGTTAAGCGCGACTCGGGTTAACCCAGCTTCAACTCGTACCACTAAATCTGCGGGCGAAATCTCGATGATCTTGTTCATCTCAGTCATATCCAAACTGATGCCACCTTTAAGTGGCAGAACGTGACCTTCCAACGAAGAGCCGGCTCCAAAGGCAACGATTGGAATTAAATTCTGATTGCAATATGCCAGGACTTTCGACACTTCTTCGGTGTTATGCGGGTATATAACTGCGGAAGGTAATACTGGTGGAAACGCAGATTCATCTCTGCTGTGTTGAACTAGAACCGATTCATTCGTAGTGAAGCGAGTGCCAAAAATTGATTTCAACTCTTCTATCTGTTTCGAATTGAGATCTACTCGGTTTACTGTTGACATTGTGGAAGTATAAAGCCATTGCGGTATATCGCAACAAATTTCAAATACTGGAATGGATTTATGAGCACAGGATTACTAGCGAGAGCGCTTAAATTATTTGCGCCAGCTCGTGCGGTGCCAAAAACAACTTGGAGCGCGCCAAATTATTGGACAATCCGACCTAAAACTTTTTTAATACTTATTAGTGGTTTATTCATGATGGGAATTGGTGGTTCGCATTCGGTTCAATCCAATTTAGGTAACCCTCCTTGGACCGTTTTGGCGCAAGGTATTTCTCACCAAGCAGGAATTTCGCTTGGTTGGGCTTTTTTTATAGTTAGTTGTTTTGTGCTTCTCATTTGGTTTCCACTAAAAGTAACACCAGGCTTTGGAACTATTGCTAATACTGTTTTCTTTGCGGCGTCACTCCAATTGGGTGTGACCTTAATTCCAGCACAACACAATTTCGTTCTCGTTGCTCGACAAGTTTTCAGTCAGTATGAATAAAAACACCTCTTATTGAGCGCGGGCTCTCAACACAACCCTTTCTATTCAAAATTAAAAGAGCAGAATTCTTATATGCACATTTAGTGCATCTATGAAGGGCCTGCAAAATGACTAGAACATATGTGGTTACCGGAGCCGCTTCCGGAATTGGAGCTTCAACTGTTTCACTTCTAAAAGAGCGAGATGTGTTGGTATACGGCATCGATTTACATAACACCAGCATCAATTCGGATCTAAGTACAAAAGCTGGGCGGCTTGAAGCTGCAAAAGAAGCGATTGAGATGAGTGGCGGAAAAATCGATGGCGTAATTGCTTGTGCTGGGCTGGCACACCCGATTGCAAAAACAGTTTCTGTTAATTTCTTTGGTGTCACTGAATTCTTAACTGCGTTATTGCCAACTCTTACTAAAAGTTCAGCGCCAAGAGTTGCGGTAACTAGTTCGATGGCGTCATTAATGCCTAACTCTCCTGAATTGGTTGACGCCATGTTAGATAATGACGAACCAAGGGCGCTCGAAATCGCAGAGAGATTAGTTTCTGAGGGTCCAGAGTCTGCTGCTCTAATTTACGGATCTACAAAGCGAGCGCTAAGTAGGTGGGTGCGACGCGAAAGTATCAAAGCGCAATGGGCTGGCGCTGGAATTCCCTTAAATGCAGTTGGTCCCGGAATCGTTGAAACTCCCATGGTTGCGGAAATGATTGCATCTCCAGAAGCTCGAGCTGGAATTGACGCTATGGTGCCTATGCCACTCAACTATTACATGAAGCCTAGACAGGTTGCTTATCTACTTGCTTGGTTGGTCAGCGATGAAAACTCACATACCACCGGTCAGACTATTTATATAGATGGTGGTTCGGATGCGGTTCTGCGTGGCGATAACGTCTGGGATCTTTGCCAGAAATCTAAAACTACTTCTGAATTAATATCTCATTAAGTGGTTTGCGCACCAATTCGGGTACTTCGCAATTCTCGGCTGGGTAACCAATCGGAAAAAGAATATATGGGCGCTCTGTTACGGGGCGCTCAAATATTTCGTTTAGGAAACCCATTGGATTTGGCGTGTGTGTAAGCGTAGAAAGTCCCATTGAATGCAAGCTCGCTATAAATAAACCGCAAGCAATCCCAACCGATTCGCTAACATAATAATTTTTCTGCAATGAGCCATCCGGTAGCGACGTTGATTTTTGTGCAAATGCAACCACAATCCATGGCACCACATCTAGGTAACTTTTATCGGAATTTGTGCCGATATGCGCTAGAGCTTGTCGCCATGCGGGTGGCAATCGTCCGCCTTCGTAATTTTCACGTTCTTCTATTTCAGCAGCAACTCTAATTTTATGCTTCATCTCTGGATCGTTTGTTGCGACAAAAGTCCAAGGCTGTTGATGGGCTCCACTTGGTGATGTGTTAGCTGTTAAAACTGCGGTTTCTATTACCTCTTTAGGTACTGGTTCCTCGGAGAACATTCGCACGCTTCGACGGCCATCCATCAAATTGTAAAACTCTTTACCGCGTTTTATGCCTTCAGCAATTGGAATTTTTTCTGGTTGATAACGCATTGTGTAAGCGTAACTAATTCAATTGGCGCAAGCAACAGTTATTGCGGTAGTAATTGCTTTAACCATATCGGTTAGTGGCAATGTAAATAGGCCTGGAAATTCAACATTTTGCTCGGTCATTAACGGCACATGGATAAAACCGCTTTTAATATTTGTTTTGAAAAGTGCGTGCTGCAAGTTATAAAAAATATGGTTACATACAAATGTTCCGGCTGAAAGTGAAGGTGCGGCTGCTATGCCGTTGGCAGAAATCCCCTCAACTATCTCTTTGATAGGTAGTGTTGTGAAATAAGCGGTAGGTCCACCACTAACAATTGGTTGATCAATCAGAATTACTCCGTTGTTATCAGCAATTCGTGCATCATCTAAATTGACTGCAACTCGTTCTGGTGTGATCTGAGTCCGGCCTTCGGCTTGGCCAAGTGAAATAACCACATCTGGCTTTACATCTGTAATCAATTTCAAAAGTTTTGCACTGGATTCACCGAATGTAACGGGGAGAATTGCGGTAGTAACAGCTATTCCGGGAATAGCTATTTTAGATATCTCGTGCACAATTTCTTTTGATGGATTAAGTAATGACCCTGCAAAAGGCTCAAAACCTGTCAATAAAACTTTAGTATTCAACGCGCCTCCCGTGTGTAAAGAGATGCTATTCCATTACATTCGCGGTAACCTATCCCCGAAGCTATAACGAACCACAGATTGCTAGATAAAGATCTGCGTTATGGGGGCGGACTCCGGAG
>CAZMNB010000040.1:0-10961 GCA_964567545.1 uncultured Bifidobacterium sp.
TTATCAGAGTATGGACAAGAAGAATAGCGGAGTCGGCGTACTAGATAAAGCCGTCCGAATTCTCACGGTTTTGGAATCTGGACCACACTCGCTTGCGGAATTAGTTTCGGCAACCAAAATCGCACGTCCCACTGCGCACCGATTGGCGGTCGCGCTGGAATTTCACCGGCTGGTTGCGCGAGATTTAACTGGCCGATTTATATTAGGGCCACGATCTGGCGAATTAAGCGCAGCTGCGGGCGAAGATCGATTACTTGCTGCCGCAACTCCGGCATTAATTAACCTTCGCGATGCGACTGGCGAAAGCGCACAACTTTATCGACGACAAGGTGATCAACGAATCTGCGTTGCTGCAGCAGAGCGAGTTTCTGGGTTGCGAGATTCAGTGCCAATCGGAGCTGCATTCACAATGCAAGCTGGTTCCGCCGCGCAAATTCTGCTGGCCTGGGAGGAAGCCGATAAATTACATCGCACTTTAGTAAATGCGAGATTCACCGCCGCGCATTTATCTGCTGTTCGGCGACGTGGTTGGGCGCAATCAATTGGCGAACGTGAACCTGGCGTTGCTTCGGTTTCGGCACCGGTGCGCGGACCAAATAATAAAATTATTGCCGCGGTTAGTATCAGCGGTCCGATTGAACGACTTGGTCGCCAACCTGGCAGGATTCATGCGGCAGCGGTAGTTGCAACTGCGGCTCGCCTTAGCGAAATAATTTCAAAAAAATAATTTAGGTTTAAAACTATGTAGCCCCGACGGGATTCGAACCCGCGTAGCTGGCTTGAGAAGCCAGAGTCCTAGGCCACTAGACGACGGGGCCGTGCCTATTAAATTTTTTCGCTGGGGTACCAGGACTCGAACCTAGACAAGCTGAACCAGAATCAGCTGGGCTGCCAATTACCCCATACCCCAATGATGCGACACCAAGGATACCCTGAAAAAGTTAAGCTAAATTGCGTTTTTTATGCGGGCAATTGCGCGTTCTTTACCAAGTAATTCCATAGATTCAAATAACGGTGGCGATATATGGCTACCAGTTACCGCAATTCTTACGGCACCAAATGCAATTCTTGGCTTCAAACCCATTTCTTCAATTAGAGCTGCACGCAAAGCCGCAGCAACCGAATCGTGGTTCCAAATCGTTAACGGTTCAAGCACCGCAAGAGATTTTTGCAATACATTTTTTGATACATCATCCGAAATTTTTGCATTTGATTCAGCATCGATTTCAACACTTTCGCCAAATAAGAACTTAACCATCTGCGGTATTTCAGAAAGCTTTGCAATCCGCTCCTGAATGATGGGCAAAACTGACTTAATCACGGCTTTTTCGGAATCCGTACCAGAAATGATTCCTGCTTCAATTACAAATGGCAAAGCGCGGGTTAAGAAATCATCAATAGTTAGCGCACGAATTTTGTCACCATTAATCGCTTCTAGTTTTTTCATATCAAATCTCGCCGGAGAACTATTGACACGCTCAACCGTAAATAATTCGGTTAACTCTTGCATTGTTACATTTTCACGATCATCGCCTGGCGACCAGCCCAATAGCGCCAGATAATTGCAGATCGCTTCAGGTAAGAAACCCGCTTCTCGATACCAAGCAATCGAAACTTCACCATTTCGCTTCGAAAGTTTGGTGTTATCTTGGCCCATCACAAATGGCAAGTGCGCAAATATTGGATAATCTTCTGGGGCAACGCCCATTGCTTGGTAGACCCGAATCTGACGTGGTGTTGATGAAAGTAAATCCTCACCGCGCAAAATATGAGTTATTTTCATTAAGACATCATCCACCGCGACGGCCAGGGTATAGAGCGGTGAACCATCGGCTCGGGCAAGTACAAAATCGGGCACAAACTTGTGCTCGAACACTAAATCCCCACGGATAGCATCATTGAAGTGGGTTTCACCATCGGGCATCCGCATTCGCGTAACCGGTTTACGCCCTTCGCTTTTAAATTTTGCAATATCGCTCGCTGAAAGATCTCGGCACTTTCCATCGTAACCAGGCGCTAAATTTGCAGCTCTTTGAGATTCTCGTCGAGTTTCTAGCTCTTCAGTACTGCAATAACAACGGTAGGCATCGCCATTGTCTAGAAAAGTTTGCGCCCAGTTTGCGTAAATATCCAACCGCTGCGATTGTAAATATGGACCGTTTGGTCCACCGACTTCGGGACCTTCATCCCAATCCAAACCCAGCCAACGCAAGGTATCGATTGCTGCTGCAATGTATTGATCCGTAACGCGTTCACGATCGGTGTCTTCAATTCTAAAAATGAACTTCCCACCAGTGTGGCGGGCATAGGCCCAATCAAAGAGCGCAGTTCTGATGTTTCCAACGTGTAAGTCACCGGTTGGCGATGGGGCGAACCGAACCCGAATCTCTTTTCTCGTCGAGTTGTTAGCCACGGTGTGAAACCCTATTAGTAAGTGTGCCTAAACCTGCAATTGAAATCGCAACTTCTCCATTTTGGTTTAGTGGTCCAATTCCTGCTGGAGTGCCGGTCAAAATCACATCTCCTGGAAGTAGCGTCATAACATTTGTGATGAATTCAATGATTTCCGGAATTTTAAAAATCATATCGGAGAGTTTTGCGCTTTGCTTAAGTTCGCCATCAACTGTTGCAGTTATCGCTTGATCTCCAGGTTGGAAATCAGTATCAATCCACGGACCAAGTGGACAGAAAGAATCAAAACCCTTGCCTCTACTCCATTGGCCATCCTTTTTCTGCAAATCTCGTGCGGTTACATCATTTGCAATTGTGTATCCAAAAATCACATCTTTAACGCGTTCCTTTGGCACTTCCTTGCAAATTTTGCTAATCACAATTGCAAGTTCCGCTTCATGGTCTACTCGATCGCTCATTTTGGGCCATTGAATTAAATCATTTGGCCCAATTACAGATGTATTTGGTTTTAAAAAAATAATTGGTTCTTCCGGAACAGCGCTTCCCATTTCGGCAGCATGATCAGCATAATTTTTACCGATACAAACAACTTTACTTCTTGGAATTACCGGGGCCAATAACCGGACATCTTTTAACTGCACTGTCGTTTCTAATTTATGGATCCCGGCATAAAGTGGATCGCTGGCAATTGCGCGAATCGTGGTTTGTTCTTCAAGTACGCCGAAATGCGGATCTGTTCCGAGCACAGACCCGGCTGGCGGCGTAAATCTAACGATGCGCATTGCTGCAGTCTAGTGCAGGTTTTTTATAACGATTGCTTCGTCGTAGCTTGTGAACTATTTCGTTCAACCAGAATTGTTCCGATGCGGTGTCGTCTTCCGACAATTCGCTCGGCAGTTATTTGCCAACCGTGCAATGTAAGTGTGCTTCCAGGAATTGGTACTCGACCAAGTATTTTTGCCATGTATCCACCGATAGTGTCAACATCTTCTTGCTCTAATTCAGATAACTCAATTTTCAAATATTCAGCTAAATCCTCTAAATGTAATCGGGCAGAAGCACGACCTTGGTTTTCATTAATCCACTCAAATTCATCTAGTTCATCATCATATTCATCTGCAATCTCACCAACTATTTCCTCTAAAATATCTTCAATAGTAATTAGCCCTGCAGTACCGCCATACTCATCCACAACGATTGCTAAGTGAATTTGATCCCGTTGCATCTCTTTAAGTAATTCTGATGCAGTTTTAGTTTCCGGGACAAAAGTTGCGTTGCGTAAGTGCTCTTCGACTTTTTCACTTTGTTCTGCCTCATGATATTCATGACTTCGAAGCGCTAAATCTTTTACATAAGCAATTCCAATTATGGTATCTAAGTTCTCGTCAATCACAGGAATCCGCGAAAATCCAGATCTGAGTGCTAGCGAAAGCGCTTGCCGCAACGACTTAGATCGCTCAATCCAAACCATCTCAGTTCTTGGCACCATCAATTCGCGAACTAACGTATCGCCTAGTTCAAACACCGAGTGAATCATTTCGTGCTCGGACTCCTCGACCAAACCGCGTTCGTGTGCTTGATCCACCAAATCTCGAAGCTCTGCTTCTGAAGCGAATGGTCCGGTCCTAAATCCGCGACCTGGCGTGATGGCATTTCCAATCGCAATCAATAGCGTAGTAACCGGACCAAGAACTTTCGCTAAGAAAAAAGCAACATAGGTAGCTGGAATTGCCCAAGTGGTTGCGCGTTGTTTACCTAAAGTCCTTGGGCCAACTCCGACGACAACATAAGAAAGTATCAGCATTATTGCAATTGCAGTGGAGATTGCTAGGGCCTTGCTTTCAAATATCTGGAGAAATCCTTCTGCCACTAAAACGGTTGCGGTGAGTTCGCAAGCTTTCCTAACTAGCAAAACTACGTTCAAATAGCGGGCTGGTTCGTTGACTACTTTACGGACTAACGCTGCTTGTTTTGGAGATTTTTCGGCAATGTGATCAACTGAGACGCGGGAAATCGTATTGATAGCAGATTCACTTCCCGCCAAAAATCCAGCAAAACCTAGCAACGCTAATACTTCAATAATTGTTATCGGGTTCATTAGGCGCGCCATTTTGCTAACAAATCGTCCTGTAGCTTAAACATTGCCAGCTCTTCATTTGGAAGCGCATGGTCGTAACCGAGCAGATGCAAAATTCCATGTGCAGTCAGCAGTTCCATTTCAGATTGCGCAGAATGGTTAGCCGATTCCGCTTGCTTTGCCGCAACAGTTGGACATAAAACAATATCTCCAATTAACCCTGGGCCATTCGAAGCAGAATTCGGTTTAATTTCATCCATCGGAAAAGAAAGTACATCTGTAGGGCCAGGTTCGTTCATCCATTGCATGTGCAAGGAAGTCATTTCATCTTCATCAACGCAAGAGATACTCAATTCAGAATCTGGATGAACACCCCTTTCATTAATTACAAATTGCGCTAGCGAGATAAGCGCACCTTCGTCACAATGAGAATTGGTGTGATTTATAAATTCGATTGTCATATTCGTCACCGCGCGCGGTTAACGTTCACTTCTCCCCGGCTTAATTGCGTCTCTTATCGATCTTGGTGAAGTTGCGGTCGCGGCATCCCAAATGCCATAAGCGTCAACTATCTGACTTACCAATCGATGCCTCACTACGTCATCTGAGAACAATTCCACAAAGGAAATATCTTCAACGTTTTCTAAGATTTCGCTTACAATTCTTAAGCCAGATTGTGCGCTGTTTGGTAGATCTATTTGAGTGACATCGCCAGTTACCACCATTTTTGAACCAAATCCCAATCGAGTTAAGAACATCTTCATTTGTTCTGGGGTCGTATTCTGAGCTTCATCCAAAATAATAAATGAATCATTTAGAGTGCGGCCACGCATATAGGCAAGCGGCGCAACTTCGATAGTGCCAGCAGCCATTAACCGTGGAATTGCATCTGGGTCAATCATTTCATGAAGCGCGTCAAAAAGCGGACGAAGATATGGATCAATTTTTTCATGGAGCGTTCCAGGCAAGAATCCAAGTCGTTCGCCGGCTTCCACCGCAGGACGAGTCAAAATAATTCGATTCACTTGCTTAGCTTGTAGCGCTTGAATGGCTTTAGCCATCGCAAGATAAGTTTTTCCGGTTCCAGCAGGACCAATTCCAAAAGTTATTGTGGAACGATCAATCGCATCTACATATTTTTTTTGGTTAGCAGTTTTTGGTCGAATAGTTTTGCCGCGGTTACTTAAAATATTAAGGGATAGAACTTCAGCGGGATGTTGGTTCACATCACCAATTATCATCGCAATAGATCTACGAACCGCATCCTCGGATAACTCTTGACCAGATCTAATTATCGCTAACAATTCTCCGATTAAACCTTGAAATTGGGCAACCTCACCTGGTTCGCCGCGCAAAATTATTTCATTGCCTCGAACGGTTATCGCTAAGTGAGAATAAGATTTTTCTAAAAGCCTAAGGTAAATATCTTGAGGTCCAGTTAGCGCAACCATAGGTACGGCGCTTGGGATTGTTAATACGGTGCGATCCATTACCGCAACCTTAATGGAACTTTCTCAAAATGGTATTTAAAGGCTTAACCGGGCGGCCAATTGAGCGGGCGTCCGCCCAATAAATGTAAATGGGCATGAAAAACACTCTGACCCGCCTCAGCACCGGTATTGAAAACGGTCCGATATCCATTAATGCCACGCGTTTCAGCAATTTCGCCAGCTAATATAAATAAGTCGGCAACATTGGCTGGATTGTTATTTGCCAACTCTGCAACGCTAGGAAAATGATCTTTAGGCACAATCAATACATGGGTCGGCGCTTGTGGTGAAATGTCATTAAATGCAACCGATAATTCACTTTCAGCAATGATTTCAGCAGGTATTTCTAAGCTAACAATTTTGCAAAATAGGCACGACATTTTTCCTCCTCACCACATCTTAAAGGCAGTTTGAATGGCAGCCAGCGCTGCAACGCCTGCGTGCGAGGATCTAAATACTGGCACTCCAAGTTTAATTAACTTGCCGCCCATTTCTTGGAGTAATTTGACTTCGTCATCAGAAATGCCACCTTCTGGACCTATTACAAAAGCAATGTTTTTAAACTTCGTACCTGATTCGGATATTTGACTTGAAAACGATTTATTTGCAGATTCATGAAAAACTAAAATTAAATCAAACTCAGCGCATCGGGACTTCAATTCATTTGATGTTGAAAGTTCGGTTACTTCTGGGACGATGAATCTGCGGGCTTGCTTGCTTGATTCACGCACATGCAATTTCCACTTGTTTAATCCCTCGGTTTTGTCGTTCCATTTTGCGATTGATTTATGCGCCGCCCACGGAATAATTCGATCTACGCCACCTTCAGTTAATAACTCTAAGGTTTCTTTCACTCGATCACTTTTTGGAAGCGCTTGGATACAAGTTAATTTGAACTCTGCTGGCTTCATACTCCCGAATTTTGTTATTTCGCAAGAAATCTCGCTCTTTCCGCGTTCGACAACCTTGGCCTGCGCCCAATTACCTCGGCCATCAGAAATCAAAATTTCTTCACCAACTTCAATTCTTAATACCGTTGCAGCGTGATGACCTTCGTCTCCATCAATTACCGTTATCCCACTATTAGGAATTTCATCAATAATAAAAAGAGGGAGCACGTTAACGGCTAATTTCGAAATGCATCACGGAATTTACTGAAGAATCCACTTTCGTGACGCTCTTTAACCACACCACTATTTGCCTTATCGCCACGCGCCTCGGCAAATTGCCGGAGTAACTCTTCTTCTTTCTTTGAAAGTTTGTTTGGAATAACCACATCAATATGTGCGAATAGGTCACCACGCCCAGATCCGCGCAATTTAGTAATTCCTTTGCCTCGAATTGGCAATACGCTGCCGCTTTGAGTTCCAGGTTTTACTTCAATCTCTATCGCACCATCCAGAGTTTCAATTTTAACTCTGCTCCCAAGTACCGCACCGGTCATAGGTATTGAAACTGAAATATGTAAATCATTTCCTTCTCGAACCAGAAAATTATGATCTGCAACCTCTATCTCAACATATAGGTCACCGGCCGGTCCGCCGCCAGGTCCAACTTCACCTTGACCTGACATTTGAATTCGATTTCCACTTTCAACTCCAGCTGGAATTTTTATATTAATGCTCCGCTTACTACGCACTCGGCCATCACCAGCACACTCAGAACAAGGTGTTGGAATCGTTGTACCAAATCCTTGGCAAGCCGCACATGGTCGACTTGTTAAGACTTGACCGATAAATGATCTAGTTACTTGCTGAGTTTCGCCTTTACCTCGACAAATATCGCAGGTCTTTGGTTTTGTGCCGCTTGCGCAACCACTTCCAGAACATTGCGTGCAAAGAATTGCAGTTTCAACGCTTAAATCGCGTTCGGTTCCAAAACAAGCTTCCGCTAAATCTATATTTACCCGAATTAAAGCGTCTTGTCCATGACCCATTCTCGGTCTTGGACCACGCGAATTCCCGCCGCCACCAAAAAATGCATCCATGATGTCGCCGAATCCAAAATTAGCATTTCCAAATCCATTAAATCCTTGACCACCTTGATCATAATTTTGGCGCTTACTCGGGTCGCTCAATACTTCATAAGCAGCTGTGATCTCTTTAAATCTATCTTGGACTGCGGGGTCAGGGTTTACATCTGGGTGAAGTTCGCGCGCTAATTTTCGATAAGACTTCTTTATTTCATCAGCGTTCGCGTCTCGGCTTACGCCAAGAGTTTGGTAAAGGTCAGCCATAAGTTACTTGTTATCCCCTAAAAATTTTCCGACATATCTCGCCACAGCTGAAACTGCTGACATAGAACCCGCGTAATCCATGCGAGTTAGCCCAATAATACCTAACGCACCAGCAGGTATGCCATCTTTGCCGTAACTCATAGAAACAAGGCTCGTGGTTTGCAAATTCTTCTCACTCTGCTCATCGCCAATTCGAACTTGCATCGAATCGCCAACTTCACTTAATAGCCGCAATAAGACAACTTGCTCTTCTAACGCTTCCAAAATTGGATGAAGGTCCGAAGCATGTTCATGGTTCGAGCGCGCTAAATTCGCAGTTCCAGCTAGGGCTACTTTCGATTTTGAATCTGAATGCGCTGGATACTGCACCACCGCAACTTGCTTAGTTATCTGAGCGAGCAATCGCACAGTGCGTGCCATCACTTCATCTAGATCGCCTGCGCCTTCTAAGAAAGTTTCGATTGCACGCCGTTCTGGTCCAGAGAAAGGTTTAATGGTGGCTAATTTATCTACAAAAATTCGATACCCAAGATTGGTTGGGATTCGACCTGCGCTGGTATGTGGTTGGGTGATCAAACCAGCCTCTTCCAAAACCGCCATTTCATTTCGAATTGTCGCTGGTGAAATCCCGAGATCATGACGCTCTGCAATTGATTTAGAACCAACTGGCTCTTCGGTAGCAACATACTCGTCAACGATTGCGCGCAATATCTCCAATTGGCGCGATTCCATATTGGGAACCTTCGTATTTGATCTGCTCATGGTGGAAAAGGTACTACACCATTAATTCGCGCACGATTCGGTCGGCAATTAAGCGCCCTGATTGGGTTAATACAACCCGACCTTGCGACCAATGCGAGTGCGAAATATGGTCACTTTCTAGATATTTCGCGGCATTTAAATCTTGCTCCGGCGTTAATGAATTTCGATCAATTCCGTCAACTAACCTAATTTGTAACATTATTTTCTCATCATTGCGATTTTCCAAAGTCAAGGTTTCGCCAGCTAATTTTGGTGAAAGTCCAGAATCTATTCGTTCCTGATAAGCCTTTGGATGTTTAACATTCCACCAGCGTTCACTACCTAAGAAGGAATGTGCACCTGGCCCAACCCCCCACCAATTTGAACCGTTCCAATAATTTATATTGTGGCGGCATTCACCGCCTGGTTTAGCCCAATTACTTAATTCATACCAGTTAAATCCAGCGCCGGCTAAAAGATCATCAGCTATTCGATATTTTTCAGCGCTCTCATCCTCATCTGGCATTACTAATTCACCTCGCTTAACTTGATTGGCAAGTTTGGTACCCGCTTCAACAATTAACGCATAAGCACTTACGTGATCAATCGCCATAGATAGCGCGTCTTTAACTGATATTTCCCAATCTGAAATTGACTCACCAGGAGTTCCATAAATTAGATCTACGCTGATATGTTCGAACCCAATTGATTTTGCTAAATCTACTGCGCGATTTACGCCTTCAGGTTTATGGGTTCGATCAAGGGTTGCTAAAACATGTGGCACTGCGGATTGCATTCCAAAGGAGATTCGATTGAAGCCACCTTCTCGTAATTTTGTAAGTAAATCTTCGGTGACCGTATCGGGATTAGCCTCTATCGTTATTTCACAATCTTTACTTACTTCGAATTCGCTTTTGATTTTGGCAATAACTCGGTTTAAATCATGCGCCTCCAAAAGTGTCGGAGTTCCACCGCCAAAAAATATTGTTGGCACAATTGCAGCCTTAACTTCTTTTTTTGCTAGATCTATTTCTTTCAATACACGATCTATATACCCCTCAGAGACACCGGAAATATCGGCCGACAAATCACCGTATCGTAATTCACTGGGAGTATAAGTATTAAAATCACAGTAACCACAGCGCTTAATGCAATATGGAATGTGAATATAGAACGAGAGCCGCTGGCTCACAATTACTTCTTTGCTCCAGCGCTCTTTGCCTTATCGGCATCTGCATTCGTGGAAAGCGCAGCAATAAATGCTTCTTGCGGAACTTCAACTCGTCCCACCATTTTCATTCTCTTTTTACCTTCTTTTTGTTTCTCTAAAAGTTTACGCTTTCGAGAGATGTCGCCACCGTAACATTTTGCGAGCACATCTTTTCGAATCGCTCGAATTGTTTCGCGTGCAATAACTTTTGCGCCAATTGCCGCTTGAATTGGAACTTCAAATTGTTGTCGCGGGATCAATTCACGGAGCTTTGTGGTCATCATGACACCATATGCATAAGCTTTTTCACGGTGCACGATTGTGCTGAAAGCATCTACTGGATCACCTTGTAATAAAATATCAACTTTAACTAAATCGCCTTCTGCTTCTCCGACTGGCTCATAATCGAGAGAGGCATACCCTTTAGTGCGGGATTTCAAATTATCGAAGAAATCAAAGACGATTTCAGCGAGTGGAATTGTGTACCGAATTTCAACGCGATCTTCTGATAAATAATCCATTCCTAATAATGTGCCGCGGCGCTGTTGGCAAAGTTCCATAATGGTTCCGATAAATTCGGCAGGAGCTAATACAGTTGCGCGAACTATCGGTTCTTGCACCATGGCAATTTTTCCATCTGGGTACTCGCTTGGATTGGTAACTATTAATTCTTTTCCAGTATCTAAACTAACTCGATAAACTACGTTTGGCGCGGTAGAAATCAAAGTTAAATTAAACTCTCGTTCTAACCGTTCGCGCACAATTTCCATGTGCAAGAGCCCCAAGAAACCACAG
>CAZMNB010000041.1:0-10639 GCA_964567545.1 uncultured Bifidobacterium sp.
GAAAGTGGATATTTCGATATTGAACTTTCCGCTTATGGCCAAGATGGCGAACCATGCTCCAGATGCGGTAGTGAAATTCGCCGAATTGCCTTTGCTAATCGGTCTTCGCATTTTTGTCCAAAGTGTCAGGTAAAGCGAGGGTCAAAAAGAGGAAAGATTAAAAAATAGGTGAGAATCCCGACAAGCGGGCGGAATGACCCATCCTTTATGGGCTGGAGCGATAGGTTTTCCCCATGTATCTAAAGAGTATGACCTTAAAGGGCTTTAAGTCCTTTGCGGCTCCAACGACTCTTAGATTTGAACGCGGTATTACCTGTGTAGTCGGCCCGAATGGTTCTGGCAAAAGTAACGTTGTAGATGCACTTGCTTGGGTTATGGGAGAGCAAGGCGCTAAGAGTTTGCGTGGCGGAAAGATGGAAGATGTAATTTTCGCTGGAACATCGGGAAGAGCCCCATTAGGACGTGCTGAGGTCTCCGTAACGATTGATAATGCAGATGGCGCGCTCCCGATTGACTACACCGAAGTTACGATCTCGAGAATTCTTTTTAGAAATGGGCAGAGCGAATATCAAATTAATGGTGAGAACGCACGATTATTAGATATTCAAGAGTTGCTTAGCGATAGTGGTATCGGTCGCGAAATGCATGTAATTGTTGGGCAAGGTCAATTAGATGCAATCCTCACTGCAAACCCTGATGAACGACGTGGGTTTATCGAAGAAGCTGCTGGTGTGCTTAAGCATAGAAAGCGGAAAGAGAAAGCGCTAAGAAAATTAGAATCGATGCAGGGAAATTTGGCGCGCGTACAAGATTTAACGGTTGAGCTTCGTCGCCAACTTAAACCGCTCGGAAAGCAAGCTGAGGTGGCAAAGAAAGCTGCGACTATCCAAGCTGATGTAAGAGATGCTCGCTTACGCTTGCTTGCCGATGATTTGATTGCGCTTCAATCCACAATCAATGCTGAAGTTGCGGATGAAACATCGCTCCGAGCTCGCAAAGCAATTGTTGATAATGATTTAGAGAAATTACGAAATCGGGAAATTGAGATTGACCAAATTTCTGCAGTTGAAAGTCCGCAACTTGCTAAAGCGCAAGAGAACTACTATCAATTAACCTCGCAACGTGAAAAATTAAGAGGAACTCAGAACTTAGCTTCAGAACGAGCGCGTTTCTTAGCCGAAGAAGCCGAAGAAGCTAGAAGTAGCGGCAGAGATCCAGTTGCGCTTGAAGAAGAAGCTCGCGTACTACGTGCCGAGGAAGCGTTATTAAATTCAAATTTGGAGCGTTCTAGAAACGAATTAATTATTGCAAGTGACCAACTTCTACAATTAGAAACTTCGTTAAAAGCAGAAGAGGACGCGGTAGCGGCAGCTCTTCGAGCAATTGCTGATTTACGTGAAGGAACTGCGCGTCAAGAAGGTCACATCAAGAGTTTAAATTCTCGAATTGAGAGCGGAAATGCAGAGATAACTCGTTTGGCTAGAGCGAAAGATGATGCCCAAGAGCGTGCGGACCATGCGCAATACGAATTTGCAACTTTAGAGAGTGAAATTGCAGGGCTGGGCGCCGGTGAACTGAATTTGGATGCAAACTTTGAAAAGAGTAAAGCCGATCTAAATAGTGCAAAATCTGAATTGGAAAAAATCACTGCAGAGTTAAATAAGTCTGAACGAGATAAGAGTGGTGCGGAAGCAAAACTAGATGCTCTTAGACAAGCTACTATGCATCGCGATGGCAGTGGCGCACTGTTAACCAATACCAAAGGCATTGAAGTTCGCGGTTCATTAGCTTCGTTAATATCGATAGATAATGGGTGGGAAAAAGCAGTTGCGGCTGCGTTAGGCTCACTTTCTGATGCAATTGTGGTTGCCGATTTACGCGGCGCAGTTTCAGCATTGGCGTATTTGAAATCTGAGAGCGCCGGAAGTGTTGATGTTTTAATTGTTGGCTCTCCAGATGTAGCTATCCCACAAGTTCCAACCGGGCTTACTCCGCTCGCGAGCAAAGTTTCATCGTCATCATTAGGTCGAGTACTGCCTGCTCTTTTGAGTGGGTTTATTGCGGCTGAATCACTTGCAGAAGCTGAACAAATTGTGGCAACAAATCTTGCTGTTACAGCAATAACTCGTGATGGCGACATGATTTCACAAACTAGAGCGCGAGGCGGATCTACCGTAAAGAATTCCCTAATTGAAATCAACGCGATGATTGCGGATGCTGAAACCGATTTTACTAAATGTTCACAGTTAAGTGATCGCTTAAAATTTGAACTTTCTCGCTCCCAAGAGAATATGCGAAGCGTGCAGTCTAATTTTGATGTTGCGATAGCAAAGTTAAATGAATCCGATGCAAAAATGGCGGGAATCGCAGAACAGATGGCGGCCGCCGGTCAAGGCGTTAAGAGCGCAATCGCGGAAATTGAACGGTTAAAGGCAGTAATTGTGGAAGCTTCTATTTCAATTGAAACCGATCGTCGCGAATTAGAAATAGCGGCAGCGAAATTCAATAATAATGAAGAAGCTAAAGAACCTGATACGGCAAACCTTGAATCTCTAAGATCTCGCGTTGCTACTTCTAGAGCGCTCGAGGTTGAAGCGCGACTCAAACTTCGAACTGAAGAGGAGCGGGTTGCAGCGATTACTCGCAGAGCATCTGATCTTGAAAGCGCGGCTAAAAATGAACGGGAAGCGGCATCGAGAAGTATCTCGCGACGCGAAGCGCGCGCAAGAGGTGCCGTAACTGCGCAAGCGATTGCGGACACAGCTTATGAAGCGTTAATTCAAATCGAAGTATCTATTTCGAGAGCAGCTTCAGAACGTGAGCGACTAGAGAATGCCAGAACCGAACGCGAAGGCGAAACGTTAGCAATCCGTGCGCAAATTCGTGAACTTGCTGCTGAACTAGAACAATTAACTTCAAGTGTTCATCGCGATGAAATTGCTAGAGCTGAGCAACGATTGCGGATAGAACAATTGGAAGAACGCGCTGTTGAAGAGTATGGCGTGGATATTCCGGTCCTTTTATCTGAATACAACCCGGAGAAAGATGTGCCAACATTTATTGAAACTGAAACTGGGGAGATAATCCAAGGAGATTTGATTCCTTACCGTAGAGATCAACAGGAAAAACGGTTGGCTAGCGCCGAGCGTCAACTTGCGCTACTCGGACGGATCAACCCATTAGCTCTCGAAGAGTATTCATCGCTAGAAGAGCGACTCCGTTATTTGGCCGAGCAACTCGAGGATTTAAAGAAATCTCGGAAGGATTTATTAGACATTATTAAAGAAGTTGATGACAAAGTTCAAGAGATTTTCTTGCAAGCATTTAAAGATACTGCGCGTGAATTTGAAATTATTTTTGCTCGCTTATTCCCTGGTGGTGAAGGTCGATTGATTCTTACCGATCCTGATGACTTATTAACTTCCGGTGTAGATGTGGAAGCCCGACCACCTGGAAAGCGTATTAAACGACTCTCATTACTATCAGGTGGCGAGCGCTCCTTAACGGCGGTCGCTCTCTTAATTGCTATTTTTAAAGCCCGTCCAAGTCCTTTCTATGTGATGGACGAAGTTGAAGCTGCGTTAGATGATACGAATTTGGGTCGTTTGCTTGGTGTATTAGAAGAGCTTCGCGCAGCTTCGCAATTAATCATCATCACACACCAAAAACGCACCATGGAAATCGGCGATGCACTTTATGGCGTAACTATGCGAGGCGATGGCGTATCCGAAGTTATTTCACAGCGGTTGCGTGAAGTAGAACCTGAAACAGTTTAATTCGTAGTTATGAGTCTTTTTAAGAAGCTCTTAGCAAAAATTACCGGGAATGAACTTTCAACCGCGGAGTTACAAGATTTAGAGACTTTGTTAATTGAGGCAGATTTAGGTACCGAAGTTGCAAAAAAAGTTATCGACAGCGCAAGGTCGCGCAACGGTGAAAATTTTCTAGACGCCGTTAAAGCTACTCTCGTTGACTCACTATCTAAAAAATCTAGAAATATTGCCCTTGATGGCAATAACCCAACAGTGATCCTGATCGTTGGGGTAAATGGAACCGGCAAAACCACCAGCGCCGCAAAACTTGCAAACTATCTAAAAAATAGCGATAAGAAAGTTTTAATTGCGGCTGCGGATACTTTTCGAGCAGCTGCGGTTGAGCAGATCCAAACCTGGGGAGCGCGCTTAGAGGTTTCAGTTATCGCCGGAAAAGAAGGAGCTGATCCCGCATCAGTTGCCTTTGATGCGGCAAAAGCAGCGTTAGCAGGGAAAGTTGATTATTTAATTATTGATACTGCTGGCAGATTGCACACAAAGGATAATTTGATGGCAGAACTAGAAAAATTAAAGCGAGTTGTAGCCAAAGTTATCCCAATCGCCGAAGTACTGTTTGTTTTAGATGGGACAACCGGACAAAATGGCTTGGCGCAGGCGCAGATATTTAATGAGAGCGTTGGTCTAACTGGCGTGATTGTGACTAAATTGGACGGCAGCGCAAAAGGTGGCATTGCAGTGGCGACCGAGTCTGTCTTGGATTTGCCGATTAAGTTCATCGGAACTGGCGAAAACATCGGGGATTTCGCCCCATTCGATGCTTCAAAATATTTAGAAGATTTAACCAGTCTGTAACAAAATCGGGAGAACTGTCACCTTCCCGAAATGATTCTCGATGCTTGGCTGTAATAGAAGCGCGCCATGCTTCACCCATCTCAACGGTGAGAATCGCCGCTAAACCCACAATTTGGGATAAAGGAAAAATGATGACTGAGGTAGTTTTAAATACTGGCGATACCGCTTGGGTATTAGCTAGCACCGCTTTAGTTTTGTTGATGACACCTGGATTGGCACTTTTCTACGGTGGCATGGTCCGCGCAAAAAGTGTTCTAAATATGATGATGATGTCGATGATTACTATTGGAATCGTCAGCGTTCTCTGGGTAATTTATGGATTTAAATTAGCGTTTGGATTTGAATCTGGCTCACAATGGTATGGATCGTTCTCGTTTTCGGGATTAGGAAGTGCTGTAAACGAACTCACTAATAATGGGGGAGTTTATCCAATTCCATTATTGGCATTTGCTGCATTCCAATTGATGTTTGCGATAATTACGCCTGCTCTAATCTCCGGAGCGATTGCAGATCGGACAAAATTTAGTTCTTGGACAATTTTTGTTGCGATCTGGGTTACTTTAGTTTATTTCCCAGTTGCGCACTGGGTCTTTGCTTTCGGAAATAAAATTGGCGAGACTGTAACTGGAGCAGGGTTTTTAGCTGCGCGCGGAATTGAAGATTTTGCTGGTGGTACGGCCGTGCATATAAATGCTGGAGCTGCTGGTTTAGCGCTCTGCTTAATTCTTGGTCGTCGAGTTGGATGGCGTAAAGAAGTTATGCGTCCACATTCATTGCCCGTGGTACTGCTAGGTGCAGGTCTGCTCTGGTTTGGGTGGTTTGGTTTTAATGCTGGATCAGCGCTCGGTGCAAATGGAATTGCGGCGTTAGCTTTTATGAATACGCAAGTTGCAACCGCTGCAGCGTTATTAGGTTGGGTAGTCGTGGAAAAACTAAGAGATGGTCATCCAACAAGTTTGGGTGCAGCATCCGGTGCAGTCGCAGGATTGGTTGCAATCACGCCAGCATGTGCATTCGTTGCACCATGGGCAGCCGTTTTAATTGGGTTGATCGCAGGCGCACTTTGCTCGCTCGCCGTTGGATTGAAATACAAACTTGGATTCGATGATTCGCTAGATGTTGTAGGGGTGCATTTAGTCGGTGGGTTCTGGGGTTGTATCTCAATTGGTTTCTTTGGGAGCAGCGCAGTAAACAGCTTAGGTTTAGATGGTCTCTTCTATGGCGGTGGGAGTACGCTCTTAGGGAAACAAGCGCTCGGAGCGGTTATGGTCATGACTTATTCCTTCGTTGTAACTTTAATAATTGGATTTGTAATCCATAAGACCATTGGTTTCCGAGTTAAACCAGAGACCGAAGTTGCTGGAATCGATCTCAGCGAACATGCTGAATCCGCATATGAAATGGCACCATCATCACGAGGAGGATATTCCGCATGAAACTTATAACTGCAATTCTGAAACCATTCAAATTAGATGACGTTAAAGATGCGCTACAAGCTTTTGGAATAAATGGCATGACCGTTTCGGAAGCAAGTGGTTTTGGTAGACAACGTGGCCATACTGAGGTCTATCGTGGTGCGGAATACACCGTTGATTTAGTTCCAAAAATTCGTCTCGAAGTATTAGTGGATTCGCCTGATGTTGAAGCAGTCATTGACGTAATAGTTAAAGCTGCCGGGACTGGTTCTATCGGTGACGGAAAAGTTTGGGCGACTCCAGTCGAGCATGTCGTTCGAGTTAGAACTGGCGAACGAGGACCAGAAGCAATCTAGGAAATAAGAATGGGAACGCGGGAGCGAAGAGACCGATCAGATTCTGTAGATTCAGAGTTAATCGGTCTCTTTCACGGTGCCGAAAAAATCTCATCCAGAGCTAAAATTGCATTAGTTGCTGTTGGTGGGTACGGAACAGGCGAACTATCACCAGGATCAGATATTGATTTATTAATTTTGCATGATGGCACATTATCCGAAGGAACATTATCGGAGTTTGTAAATGCCCTGCTTTATCCACTCTGGGATAGTAAAAAATCGGTAGATCACTCAGTTAGAACCCGCGCTCAAACTCGCGAGACAGCGAAATCAGATGTGAAAGCAGCGATGGGCTTATTAGATTGCCGGTTAATTTGTGGCGATCGCGATTTATTTGATGCAACTTCAATTGATGCAAATGAAGTATGGCGCAAGGGGGCGCTTCAATTTATTCCGCAAGTTCGAGAACTTTCACTTGATCGCAGTAACCGAATTGGTGAATTAGCATATTTACTTGAGCCAGATCTAAAAGAAGCACGCGGCGGGTTACGCGATATAACTGCGCTTAGAGCAATTTCAAAATCAGGTCTAATCCCAATTTCTTTCGATCGAATTAGTGGCGCTGAAGCAATTCTAAGAAATGTAAGAGATGCACTCCATTTGGAAAGTGGCAGAAATCGAGATCAATTACGGTTTAGCGAACAGGATAAAGTTGCGCGGCATTTAGATTATCGAGATGCCGATGCACTCATGTCTGACGTAGCAAAGGCTGCGCGCGCAGTGGATTATTTATTAGAACTGACTTGGCATCGGCTTGATCAAATTCAGCCCAAGAGTTTTTTCAAACGCAAAAAGAAGATTAGGGTTGAGCGAGGGCTAATTATTGACCAGGGTGAATTGCAAATTGAAAAGAATTACGTAATCGGAGAAGACCCAATAGTTGGTTTGCGAGCCGCTGCTGCGGCTGCACAGTTAGGAATTCCACTTTCAATCGAGACTTGCATCCAACTTGCAGAAAAGTTGCCGCCGATGCCAACTCCTTGGCCGAAGTCGGCGCGGGAAGAGTTAGTGACTTTAATTGGCGCTGGCTCCAATATGGTTCGAGTTTGGGAGGCGCTCGATCAAGAAGGTTTAATTGAAAAATGGATTCCCGAATGGGCACATCTACGTTCGTTGCCACAGCGAAATGTGCTCCATAGACATACAGTTGATCGCCATATGGTTGAGACTGCGGTTCATGCTGCCGCATTAACCAGAAAAGTTCACAGACCAGATTTATTACTTTTTGCAGCGCTATTTCACGATATTGGAAAAGGATTTCCGAGCCACGACCATTCGGATTATGGCGCGACCTTGATTGCACCACTTGCAGAGCGATTAGGTTTTGAAAGCGCAGATGTCGAATCGTTAACTTTATTGGTAAAGCATCATCTTCTACTTTCTGCGATTGCGACGCGGCGAGATCTTGATGATCCAGCCACTATTTCAAGCGTTATTGAAAAGATTCCTAATGCGCAGTTGTTGGAGTTATTGCATGCGTTAAGCGTTGCAGATGGCGAAGCAACTGGGAGAGCGGCTTGGAGTGAATGGAAGGCAACTCTGGTTAGCAATCTAGTGAATCGTTGCAATGCTGCCCTCAAAGGAATAGCTCCTGCGAATCAATTAGAGCTTTCAGAAACTCAAATTGCAGCTGCGGAAGCTGGCGAATTGAAAGTAGATTTAATTGAAAAAAACGGCGAGTACCTAGTCGAAGTAATTGCTCCTGATAGCACTGGATTACTTTCAACGGTTGCTGGGGTATTAAGCATTACTAGGTTTGATGTTAGGTCGGCGCGCACTCGTTCACATGGAAAATCTGCTGTGATGACTTGGGTTGCGCAATTAGATGACCATGTAACGCCACCTACTGCGCCGAAAATCTTAGAATTGATTAAATCTGGGCTTGCCGGTCAGATAGATTTTTCTGAGAAGATTGCAGATAGAGTCAGAAATTATCAAAAGTTTCCTGGGATTCCAGTGCCGCCGCCAGTTGTTACTGCAATATCTGATGCCGCAACTGACGCGACTGTAATAGAGGTTCGTATGCATGATCGACCCGGACTTATCTATACGATTGCGGCTGCAATAACTTCGGCGAAAATTGATATCAAGGCCGCGATTGTTTCAACTCTTGGCGCCGAAGCTTTCGATACGCTCTACGTAACAAAAATTGATGGTTCGCCCTTAGAACCTATGCGGGCTATTGAATTTGCTAGAGAATTAGAAGCCCGATTGAAATAGTAGGCTTCGCGCTATGTTCGATTCGCTGACCAATAAGTTCGCCAATGCGTTTACGGCGCTACGCAATCGTGGTCGAATTGGGTCAGGAGATATCGATGAATTATGTGGCGAAATCCGAAAAGCGCTTTTGGATGCGGACGTTGCACTTTCGGTTGCCGAATCTTTTGTTTCTAGAGTTAACGATCGAGCACAAGCAGCGTTACCTGAATTAAGACAGAGCACTAATCAATCTCAAGCTATCTACGCAATTGTTAATGAAGAACTTGTTGCGATTTTAGGCGGCGCTACCCGGCGAATTAGGTTGGCAAAGAATCCGCCAACCGTAATTATGTTGGCTGGTTTGCAAGGTTCCGGTAAAACTTCATTCGCTGGAAAATTGGCACATTATTTTAAATCGCAAGGCGATACGCCACTTCTTGTCGCTGCAGATTTACAGCGCCCGAATGCAGTTAATCAATTATCGATAGTCGCCCAAACTGCAAAAGTTCCAGTTTTTGCGCCAGAGCTTGGTAACGGTGCGGGAGATCCAATTCGAGTAGCGCGCGAGGGCGTTAAATTTGCCCAAGAAAAATTTCATAACATTGTAATTATTGATACCGCTGGTCGTTTAGGCGTAGATGTAGAACTGATGAAGGAAGCAAAGGCAATTCGTGATGCAATAAACCCGGACGAGATAATTTTTGTTGTTGATTCGATGATTGGTCAAGATGCGGTTCGAACCGCCCAAGCATTCTTAGATGGCGTAGGGTTTGATGGCGTTGCCTTAACCAAATTAGATGGTGACGCAAAAGGTGGCGCTGCGCTCTCGATTGCGCAAATTACAGCACGTCCGATTATGTTTGTTTCAACGGGTGAAAAACTTCAAGATTTTGATCTCTTCCATCCCGAACGGATGGCCTCTCGAATTTTGGGCATGGGCGATATTCAATCTCTAGCCGAACAAACTAAGCGGGCATTTGATGGCGAAACTGCAGCTAAGTTAGAGCATAAATTTGCGGAAGGTGATGACTTCACTCTAGAAGATTTTCTAGAACAGATGCAGGCGATGAAAAAAATGGGCTCTATGAGTAAATTACTTGGTATGTTACCTGGAGCAAATTCCGGCGCGATGAAAAAACAATTAGACAATTTTGATGAGGGCGAACTTGTACGTACTCAAGCAATCGTGCAATCGATGACACCAACGGAACGACGCGAACCAAAGATTCTCAATGGCTCAAGAAGGTTGCGAATTGCAAAAGGGAGCGGTCGTTCGGTTAAGGAAGTTAATTCCTTAGTAGATCGATTTACTGCGGCGCAAAAAATGATGCGGACCATGCGCAATGGCGGTTCAATTCCGGGCTTACCCCAAGGGATGGCTGGTTCAATTCCGCAATCTGCTGGCTCGCGAAAACCTCTGCCAAATAAGAAGAAATCACGCTCTGGAAACCCTGCCAAACGAGCCCAAGCTGAGGGAAATTAGCCGGTTTGGGCTTTTCTCACCCTTGATGGCAAGATTAGCCACCTGTACGAGAGCCCTCTACCTCTCGTCGGATTAAATAAACCCAGAACTGCTTTGCTCGCTCGAATACCCACTCGAGTTGAATTTGGCTGGTTCGATTACTTTCAAGGAGAAACCCCTAGTGGGCGTAAAAATTAGATTGATGCGTTTCGGAAAGATTCGCACACCGCATTATCGAATTGTTGTTTCAGATTCTCGTAAAGCTCGTAACGGTTTGTCGATAGAAGAAATTGGTCGCTACTCACCATCGCAAGAACCATCATTTATCGAAGTTAAATCTGAACGTGCGCAACATTGGTTAAAAGTTGGTGCACTTCCAACTCCAGCGGTAGAGGCTATTTTAAAAATTACTGGCGATTGGCAGAAATTTAAAGGATTACCTGGAAGCGAAGGCACTTTAAAAGTCGCAGCGGTAAAGCCACATAAACGCGACGCTTATGAAGCTGCCGTAAAGAAAGCTATGGATGAACCAAAAGATGGCGC
>CAZMNB010000042.1:0-10426 GCA_964567545.1 uncultured Bifidobacterium sp.
TCAAATTTCTGATTTTTGCGTCGAATCCGACTATTTTCAGATTTTTCATCAGAGTCAACCCGTTTCCAGTTACGGTTTTGCCACTCTCGATCCCCGATATATAGCGTTAGGTGCGAAAAGTCCATAAAAGAATTATTAATTGGATAAGTTTCTAATTCGTAGAATTGGAGTTAATTTCAGGTAAAGTTCAAACCATGATTGTAGATAGCGCTCTATATCAAAAGGGTAAGCGAGTTGACGGACCATCTGACATCTCTGACTTGGTAGATATCGCCCGCAGCGAAGGTGGCTTTGTTTGGCTCGGATTAGCTGAACCCACAGAAGTTGAATTCGACAAGGTTGTCGGTGAATTAAACTTTCACCCGTTAGCAGTTGAAGATGCAGTTAGTGCAAATCAACGACCAAAAATTGAAGAATACGAAGGATTAACTTTTTTTGTTCTAAAAACGGTATTTTTTGATAAAGCTGAGCAGGAGATTTCAACTGGCGAATTGATGTGTTTCATATCTGATAACTTCATTGTTATTGTTCGGCACGGTGAAGGCCAACCGCTTTCTACTGTTAGACATGATTTAGAAATGAACTCTGAATTATTAGATTTAGGACCTTTTGCCGTACTACATGCAGTACTTGATCGCGTTATAGATGGCTATAAAACTATTGCAACAGCATTGGAGTTAGAAGTTGTCGGAGTCGAGAACAAAGTGTTTAGCGGTAAACGCCAAACATTTTCGCAGGAAATTTATTTTCTAAAGCGCGAAATTACCGAATTTAAACATGCAATCGAACCTTTAATTCTTCCACTTTCAAAATTGTTGAGCGGCACGATACCCGCAATTCCCGAACGACTTAAACCATTCTTTCGCGATACTTCAGATCACTTAATGCAGGCTTGTGAACATGCAGCAAGCCTGGATGCTCTTATTAACTCGGTTTTGCAAGCCGATCTCGCTCATATTCAAGTACAACAAAACGAGGATGTGCGAAGAATTTCAGCGTGGGTTGCACTCGCTGCAGGTCCCACCATGATTGCCGGGGTTTACGGAATGAACTTCCAAAATATGCCAGAGTTAAGTACAAAATATGGTTACTTTGTAATATTAGGCGCAATGGTCACTCTAAGCGCGCTACTAATTCTAAAATTTCGAAAATCCGGCTGGTTATAAGGATTAAGAGTTAAACAATTGTTTCCCTGACGTTTAACTGTGACGCACCCGTAAGAGCCGCCATTATCGAGATGCTGTGCCCACTTCCCTAGAGGTTTTGCCTGTGCTCGAAGGGAGGAAATTATGCAACAGGTCATCAACACTCCAGAGTGCGATTTTTGCCACGAGATTCAATTGGAATTTATTTTTACTAATGGAAATGGCCTTCTCGTGCAATGCTCCGAATGTGGTTATTCAAGAGCGGCTCGAATTTCTGACATTTCATCTGATTCAATAATCCTGCTCGCAGGATAAATTTTGATAAAGAAAATTTTATTTAGCCGTGCGTTTGTTGCTTAACGGGTAAATTGAATTTCAACGTCGGCCTTTTAATTTGGCAACGCCAAAACCGGCTCCTTAGGTTCGTCCTCTTTTAAATCTGCTAATACTTTTTCAATAACCGGCAAAATTGTGCCAATTCCATCTTCGGCACAATTTAAAGCTTGTGCTAAGAAGCGATTAAATTCTCGGCCAGTCTGCTTAGAGAAGGAGATTCCAGAGGATTTCTGGCGGTTACTGACATGAAAAACATAATCAGATTCGTCATCAGAGGTTGAAGCGCCATTCCATTTAGAAAAAACCCATTCTTTAGTATTAAATGATCCGTTAAACATTAAACGAGTAGTACTTAAAACAACTTCGCCAACTTCTTTATAAACCTGTACATCATTTCCTGGTATAAATGTGCCACGCATTGCACCTACGCGATACCGAAGCCCACCAAATAACGGCATGCTGATGCTCTGGCTTCCACCCACATATTGCCCAGCGGTTCTACCCGCCTCGTGGAATTGTCCTTGTCCAATCCAGATTACGATTTCACCCGATTTTTGCACTGTTAGATTTGGTACTGCGTCTTTGCCTGAGGTAGCCAACTCAAAAGCGGCTTTAATTTTTTTAAAAATGTCTACATCTTCTTGCCAAGAACTATGTGCAACCCGATATTTGCGCTGCGCCGCTTTGAATTCGCGCTTAGCTCTCCAATTCGCCCAGAATCTCATGCCCATAGTCTGCCTGCAGATCGCACTCTTGTCAGCCACGACAACTACCCTCAGTATTACACCCATCCAGAAGGAGGTTTAGTAGATGAACTGGTGGAATTTACTAGCAACCCCAATCGTCGCGTTCTACGCATTTGCCTGCGGTCGTAACGCTTTTCGTTGGGCTATTTACACTTTGATTTTTGGCTTCTTCGCCATAATTCCATTGCTATTCTTACGGAAGAGGCCGATTAAAGACTTAACTATTCCAGATTGGTTCTACGCGTTAGTTCGACGCTTTCGAATCAAACGCGAACTAAAGCAAATCAATACTCCAGCAGATTTACCTAAGCAATAGGTATTGAACTTTCTCGCTCAACCTAACTGCAGTAAACTCTAAGAATTATGGCAAAGAAAATTGCGGTCGTAACCGGTCCATGTGGCGCTATTGGAAGCGCAATTGTCGCCCAATTAATTAAAGACGGGTTATCGGTAATCGGTTTAGATATTAATCAAGCAGAATTAGCAGAGATGTCAAAGCAATATGCTGGAGATTTCGCTGGAATCAAAGTTGATTTAACAGATGCGCCCGCAATCGCGCTAGCATTTAAAGAAATCGAAAGTAAATTTGGTGGCGTTGATGCCCTAGTGAATAACGCGGGTAATTGCTTTATGTCAGAGTTTCCAAATATCCCAGCCGTAGAATTTGAATTACAGATGTCGATCAACTTCTCCGCCGCATTTCATTGCTCGCAAGCCGCAGTAAAACTCATGTTGGGCCGACCTGGAATTAGAAAAATCGTAAGTATCTCTTCCAATGGTGCATATAACTTTGATGTATTTGATCCACCGCATTACCGAGCTAGCAAAGCCGCTTTAGACACTTTAACTAAAGACCTCGCCCGTCGTTATGCAACCGAAGGAATATCCGTAAACTCGATTGCGCCAGCAATGACTGAATCCCCACTTTTTAACGTTGTTAGTAAAGAAGTATTAGAAAAAGCAATTGCGCAAATGCCTCGTGGGCATGCGATGAAACCATCCGAGATCGCGGCCTGGGTTGGGTTTCTAATCTCACCCGCCGGCGATGTCTCAAGTGGAAATGTGATCATCCTCAACCAAGGACGAGATGTTCGTTAACGGTAAGACTCTGGCGCTTTCTTTAGCTCTTTCCATTGTTCTGGTCCATGTCCGTAAATTACAAAAGCATCGCGATCCTTTGCTAATTTCAAAATTCGATGCGCAGTAGCTAACGCTTCTTCTGGATTTGTTGAATCAAGACAACCTTCAGCAACTTCACTCTCGCGTGAAATTGCATCGCTCGTAAGTAAAACTGATCCAGTCTCAGGCAAGTCAATCAAAAGCGCCAACTCACCTGGGGTATGGCCCGGCGCATGTAAAACTTTAAAGCCAGGACCTAAATCAAAATCTTCATCAACCAAGATGTATTCGTTATCGGGCCATTCAAGTGGTTGTTTGCCGCGCCAATAAATAGGTTTTGGCAACGCCCGCTCACCAGCGCCAATCAAAATCGGAACTCCGGGAAAAGCTCCGATATTCCCAACATGATCAATGTGAGAATGCGAAATAATTAGAAGATCTAAGTCGGACTTACTAAATCCCATCTTCGCCAATTGTGCTTCGGGTTGGTTCTCTTGAGTAAGGACCAATACTTTTCCGAATTCACCTAAGTTATCTTCGGCCGAAGCTGCTTCAACATTTTCTGCATATTTTTTAGCAAAGCCAGTATCAAGCAAGACTTTTTCGCCGGCACTTGTCACAATTAAAAAACCAGGAATTCCAATTATTCTGCCATTTGCATGAACCGTGAATAGGCCAAAATCCAAAACAGTCAGTGAAATCGGATGACCTAATAATCGCGCTTCATTAACCATGAGGCTATTTCAGCACACTTTCCTAAAAGTGGTAAAAGCCAGAAAAATTCTTTACCCTTTAAGTGTGAGTGAAATCAAAATCTCGGTTCCATCGCTTGCAAAACTCCAATCCAGATGGAGCGAGAAGTGGCGCGCATTTGAGCCAGAAATTCTCCCGATGCCATTCGCAGTTATGGACTATGAACTTGCTGAGCCAATAAAGCGAACCCTTATTTCATTAGTCGAAAATTCCGATGCTGGATACCTCGGCAAAATCCCAGAACTTCCAGAAGGTTTAGCGCACTTTGCAAAGGCAAGATGGGGGTGGAATATAGATCCCAACCAAGTAAAAATTGCACCAGATGTTGGCGTCGGAGTTATTGAAATTGCACGTTTGGTTACAAAACCTGGTGACAAAATCTTGATAAACACACCCGTCTATTACAACTTCTACAATTGGATTACCGAACTCCATTGCACACTTGTAGATGCGCCGCTAAAAGAAAATAATTTGCGCTATGAATTGGATTTCGCCGCTATCGAAGCAAGTTATGCCACTGGCGTTAAAGTTCATATTCTCTGCAACCCACATAACCCAGTAGGTGCGCTCTTCGAAAAAGCAGAACTTGCACAACTAGCAGAATTGGCTAAAAAATACGAGGTGCTAATCGCATCCGATGAGATCCATGCACCTCTTGTTTACCAAGAAAATACTTTCACACCATTTCTTTCCGCATCCCAAACCGCACGCGAAGTCGGAATTGCATTCCTATCTGCCACAAAGGCATTTAATATCGCTGGTTTAAAATGCGCTCAGATAGTTGCGCAAAGTGATCAAATGTTAAAAATCACTGAACGCTTACCATTAGCGGTACATTCGCGCGCATCGCTATTTGGCGCGGTTGCATCTTCAGTTGCCTATAAAGAGTGCGGACCATGGCTAGATGCAGTTATTGTTGAATTAGATAGCTCTCGTAAGTACTTGAGAGAGTTAATTGATAAGACAAAGCTAAAGATCAAATACCGCGAGCCTGATGCCAGTTATTTCGGATGGCTAGACTTGCGAGAGCTTAACTTGGGAGGAGATATCGCCAATCGCTTTATCTCCGAAGGAAAAATCGCGGTCGCCCCTGGTAATTACTACGGTCCATCCGGGAGTGGTTTTATCCGGATAAATTTTGCAACTAGCCGTGAATTAATTGCAGAGGCTGTTAAACGGATTACAAAAACCGTAACATAACTTTTTCACAGCAACAGCTAATCCGCGCGCTCTGAAAGCGCTAATTTCGAATTGCGCCACCTAATACTGCTAATCCCATTTAGAACTTTAAGAAATTAGAGTATTAGCAAAGATTTGCCAGGCAAGCGCAGATTTTGCAATTAACGAGAGCGTGATATAGGTGCGTTCGCCCCGCATGTAATCGCTCCACTTTCCGAACTTCTTGTATTGCAACCACTGCACAAGTGCAAATGAATTGAAAAAGAGAAAAATTGTAAAGACAATTCCGTAAACAAATGCAGGCGCTGATGTTTCACCGACGCCGCCGATAGATAAAACATAAAACATAAGTGCGACCCAAGGCACGATTCCGGCAATGCAGCCAAAGATAAATGGCAACCAGCCACCACTACCTGGGTTCTCATACTTCTCTTGTAACCAACCGAATAAAATCATCGATGCATTCACACCGAAAATAGAAATAATCGCAGATATTTCTGCTACCCCAGTAACTTGTGCAATTAACACAATCATCACAGACGAACTAATTGCGTACTCAACCCATCGGAAGTAATTTCGCTGAGCTGATATTCCCGCGCTATAGCGAGGAAAGAATTGTGGACTTGCCACAATAAAGTGCGCTAGCGCCGATAACCCTAAGAAGATCGCAACAGTTAGACCAACTGGTGTTGAAAAAAGAACTATAGGTGCGGCAAATGAAGAACCTGGAGGCCCTGACATATAGGTCGCGGTGACTGGTAACGCAAAGTCATTACTCAAAGCAAGAACAGCCGCCATTTGCGCTAGGTGCAGAATTCCAGCAAGCGCGTTGACCTTACGAAGGCTTTGCGAAGTTATTTGTTTTCCCATTGCAAAAGCCTACCCGAAGGATCTAAAGCTCTTTAGCGTGAACTAACCGGAGGGTACCTAATACTTTTAAAACATACCTTTAAAACATAGCCGGACTGACTTTTTCGATGCGCAAAATTCGATAAATATTGAGAGGCTTTGGCCATGGAAGCTCCGTTAGCACTTATCACCGGTGGTAGTCGGGGGCTTGGTTACGAAACTGCAAAAGCCCTTGCATTAAAAGGCTTCAACATTGGGCTAATTGCTAAAGATTTGAGCCGACTGGAATTGGCAAGAGCAGAAATTAAAGAACTGATAACGAAAGATTCAAACCAAAAAATTTTAACTTTTGCATGTGATCTAGAGAATTCCGAAGCAACTTCCCAACTTATTAATTCTCTAAAATTAGCGCTGCCAGTACCGGATGTCATGATTCTGGCGCACGGGGTGATGAGTGCAAAAATGTCTAAGACGCTCAAGACTGATTACAGTGAATGGCGCCGGGTTATGGCAATTAATTTGGATTCGGTTTTTCAATTAGTGAATGGAATTGCACCTGCCATGGTAGAGAATCGCAATGGCAGGGTAATTATTTTTTCTGCGTGTTTAGGCCGGATGTCGGGGCCAGGAAATACTGGCGGACTTGCACCTTATCGAATAAGCAAAGCTGGGGTTAATGCTTTGGTGCGAAATCTTGCTCATGAAACCGGACTTGGTAGTCGGGGATTCTTAGTCGATGCAATATGCCCAAATCACTCACGTACCGATATGGGTGGTTCACAAGCGCCACTATCTGCCGAGGAAGGTGCGCAAACCGCGATTTGGTTAGCAACGCGTAAGTTCGATTCTAATAGCGAATTTGATGAAATTAAATTGACCGGCCAACTTTGGGAAGAGATGAAAGTTGTTCCCTGGTAGGCCAGATTAAATCTTGCCTTCTTCAAGTCCCTTAAGTACATCTTTTGCTCTTACTCTCAATTCTGGTAAATCAACTAACCTCTTAAGTCCAAAGATTTGTTGAGCCATTCGATGATTCTTTGAAAAACTTTCCTTGTGGCGATCTAGAAAATCCCAGTACAGAGTTGTAAATGGACAGGCCGACTCTCCAATTCTAAGTTTTGGATTGTATTTACACCCTTTGCAATAATTGCTCATTCGCGAGATATATGCGCCACCGGCAGCGTATGGCTTAGTCATCATTTGACCGCCATCTGCATGCAACCCCATCCCAATTACATTGGGGACCATCACCCATTCGGTTGCATCAATAAAAACTTCACGCATCCAATCTAGAAATTTTTCTGGATTTATACCAGTAATTAGCGCAAGGTTGCTCAAGATCATTAAGCGCGGGATGTGATGCACCCAAGCTCGCGATTGAATATCCGAAACAGTCTCTTTTAAGCAATTCATCGATGTTTTAGTGGAATCAGAAAAGAGTGGGAATAGATTTCGAACTCCACCCAACTGATTATTTTTTCGGTAATCCGGACCTAAAAACCAATACATACCGTTTACATATTCCCGCCAACCAATTATCTGTCTCACAAATCCTTCGCAAGATTCAATTGGAATCTTTCCGGTTTCAAAAGCTTTTAGCGCCGCAGTAATCACTTCGCTTGGATGGAGAAGGCCGTTATTTAAGTACGGCGAAAGTAGTGAATGATGCAACGCCCAGTTATCAATGCTCATTGCATCTTCAAGCGGTCCAAATTCGGCAAAATGATTTTTAAGAAAATTCTTTAATTGAGCTAGCGCTCCGTCGCGAGTGGTAGCCCAAGTGGTTGTCGGTGAGTAATTAAGTTCTTTCGCAACTTGCTTATCTATTTCATCGATTTTATGTTCTAAATAGGGCGGGCCTTGATAATTCTTTGGCGGTGGTAATCGGTTCTCTTTATCAAAATTCCAAGCACCACCTACCGGTTTATTATCTTTGATCAAAATTTTAAGGCGGCTTCGTTGCGAGCGGTAAAAATTCTCCATTAAATAATTTTTTTGACCGAGAGCCCATTCATTAAAGAGCGGGCGAGGAGTCAAGAAGAAGTCATTTTCAATAAAGGAAACCCCATAATCTTGTAGCGCTTGATACTGTTTGAATGATGAAGGCTCAGCTGCGATTATTGGATAATCCTGATATTTACTAGGTAGTGATTTCAAGCCATCAATTGTGGTTGCAGCTTTAATATAAAAAACTTTGAAACCCTCTACCTCTAATTGCTTTGCAAAATGGCGAGCAGAAGAAATTAAGAAATAGAGTCGTGCTGGATGCCAATTTCGCCCAGTAGTCATTCGGGCGCTCTCCACTAGGACTACTGCATCATTTTGAACATCTGCCGATTTGAGGGCACCGTAGTTGCGGTGCAGGTGATCAAATGGAATATAGATGATTCGTTTCATAGAAGCATTAATGCGACCAAGCGGTTCCCATGTATAAAACCGTAAAGGGTAGCGCTAACAATTGCGCAAAGCCGCGCCAGGCTTCCGCAAAATTTCACATCTGTTCAAGATAAAAAACATCTATTGGTGAATACTTAGCAGATGAAATTTCTTAGGAGAGTTCCACAAGTGGTTTTGGGCTTTGCACTTGCTTACGCAGGGATAGGACATCTGACTACAAGCCGCGTGGAGTTTCAAGCACAGGTGCCGACGATATTTAAAGACTATGCAGATTTAGTTGTGCTGGCATCAGGTGTAGTTGAGATTATTTTGGGAGTTGGGTTAATTGCGCTTTGGAAGTTTCGAGTGGAGATCGGTTGGTTGACTGGGTTCTTTTTTATCGCCGTCTTCTGGGGAAATATTTCGCAATTTGTAAACGGGATAGATGCATTTGGATTGAATAGTGATCGAGCTAGATTTCTTCGCCTACTCTTTCAACCACTATTGGTGCTCTGGGCAATTGGTAGTACCGGTGCATGGAAAGATTGGCGAACGCGTAAGGCTAAGTAATTTCCATAATGCTAGTGATGAGTGAAATTATTTCGCTAAGTGTCGCGCCCGGGATTATGCGCTTTGGTTTAGTAGGAAATCTGGACATTTAGCCACCAAATAATCCAGCCAAGCAGATGAAGTGGTTTAAAAGTAAGGAGTTTCGCGTAAAAATCATGAGTTCGATACCAGCGGGGCACTCGACAGGCGGTAGATTTGGGGCAAGCCTCTTTCCTCGGAGAGGCATTAATGGAGAGTAATAGATATGAATAAAAAGATTAGAATGCGTTTTGGAGTAGTACTTGCCAGCGTTGCGCTTATCGCGAGTGGAACTGTTGCGGCCCACGGTGCGGCCGTGCCAATTGCAAAAGCGGCGGCAGGGCTTACTTGCGCCAAGGCTGATTTAGTTTCAACCGGTCGTGGCGTAGAAGGTTCAGATTTAACATGCATGGTTGCAACACTTGGTACAGCAAAAGACAATCTGGTTTGGGGATATAAAGATCTTAAGCCATTGACTTCCATCGAATTCGTATCATCATCAGCAATTGGTGGCGGATATGGAACAACTGCAATCGCAGTTGGTGATGCGCTTAAAGCAGAAGGTTTGCTGGGTTCATACACTGTTAAGTATTTTGCAAACGCACCGCTTGGAATCGCATATTTTCAGGGCGAAAAGAATCGCAAAGATATGTGGGCGATGACTGGCTACGCGATGCCTGGTGGATTAGCTACTGGAAAATCTACTTTAGATGTTACAAATGCAAAGCCATTGGCAATGTTCTTGCGCGAAGCTGAAGTTATTGCCGTTCCAACAAGTTCAAAGTTGAAAACAATTAATGACTTGCTTGCAGTAATCAAAGCAAACCCAAAGACTGCAATAGGTGGCGGTAACCCAGGTGGCGTTGACCACATCACTATCGCAACAATTGCTGCAACTATTGGTGTTGCTGCTACTGATCTCAACTATGTTGCATATTCAGGTGGTGCAACGCTCACACCAGATTTACTAGCCGGTCGTGTAGTTGCAGGTGTTGCTGGTACATCCGAATGGTCAAAGTATGTTGCTGCTGGAACTATGCGTTTACTTGCAGTGACATCGCCAAAGCCACTTACTGTCGTTAAAGGCAAGACTTTGATCCAACAGAACATCAACCTAACTTTCGGTAACTGGCGTGGACTTTTGGCACCAGCGGATCTTCCAGCTGCTGATTACCTAAACATGCTCAAAGTTATTGATACCGCCCATGGAAGTGCTTCATGGAAGGCAATGCTTACTGCAAAGTCTTGGATTGATGAATATCGGGTTGGAACTACATTCACGACTTGGTTTAAGTCTGAAGTAGCTTCAATTTTGAAACTCGGTAAGGAATTTAA
>CAZMNB010000043.1:0-10027 GCA_964567545.1 uncultured Bifidobacterium sp.
AATTGCTGCAGTGCGAGTTCCACCATCTGCTTGCAACACATCACAATCCAAAACAATGGTGTTCTCACCTAGCGCTTGCATATCTACTACTGCGCGAAGTGAACGTCCGATTAATCGGGAAATCTCTTGAGTACGACCACCTAATTTACCTTTTACGCTCTCACGATCAGAGCGAGAATGAGTAGCACGCGGCAGCATTGAATATTCTGATGTAACCCATCCTTTTCCTTTACCTACTAACCAACGTGGCACACCAGGAGTGAAGGAAGCTGCACATAACACTCGAGTATTTCCGAATTCAACTAAGACTGAGCCTTCAGCATGATCTAACCAACCACGAGTAAATCCAATTTTTCTTAATTGTTCTGGCTTACGACCATCGATGCGTTCGATCCCAATTCGCGAAATGTTTGAATTCAAGTTCCACTCCCCTAGTAATTAAATTTTACTTCTTACATTTACAACTTCTGGCCCAAGAAAACGACGGGCAAGCGTTGCAAAATTTTCGGCATTTCCAGTTGCAATGAATTGATACTCGGACTTATTGGTTGAGGTTCGCATTAAATTCTTCTCAGCCAAGACTCGATATAAATCTTTGGCAGTCTCTTCTGCACTAGAAACTAAAGTAACTTTATTACCCATTACATATGAAATAACTCCAGTCAATAATGGATAATGGGTACAACCTAAAACTAAAGTATCAACATCTTCTTTAACTAGCGGCGCTAAATATTCAGTGGCAACTTTAGTAATGGCTGCGCCAGAGGTTTCGCCTCGCTCCACAAACTCTACAAATAGCGGACACGCAATAGAAGTAATTGAAAGTTGCGGGGCAGCTGCAAATGCATCTGCGTAAGCTTTTGAATCGATGGTTGTTTGAGTTCCAATCACGCCAATTTTTCCGCTGCGAGAAGCAGAGACGGCGCGGCGTACTGCAGGTTGAATTACTTCAATAACTGGAACTGAATAACGTTCACGCGCATCGCGTAACATCGCGGCGCTTGCGGTGTTGCATGCAATCACAATTGCTTTAACACCAGCGGCAACAAGTTGATCCATAATCTCTAATGCGAAAGATCTAACTTCAGCTAACGGTCTTGGTCCATATGGAGTTCTCGCGGTATCGCCAAGATAAAGGATTGATTCCTTCGGCAACTGGTCTATTACGGCACGGGCTACAGTCAAACCCCCTACCCCAGAATCGAAGATCCCGATTGGGGCATCTGAATTAGGCACTTGCCTAGCCTACCTTTTATATAAATTTTCCAATTTGTTACGCAATAGTTATGAACCCAAGCGGAATTCTTGGATGTTCATTAGTGGTTTAACTAGAAAAACCTGCATTTATAGAGGAACCTTTACCTACCTATAAAAACGTAGACAACATATGGGTCTACGGGAAAATGGGCCGAGCTCATCCGAGTTTGGAAACTTAGCGCCCCACGGAGGCTAATAATAATGCAACTAACATCAACACAATGGAGCACGTTGTACAACATGTTCTCCTTTGGATTAATTGCAATGCTCGCATGCACTGTGTACACACTCGTTTCACAGAGCCGAGTACTTCCTAAATTTCGAAACGCACTCGTACTTTCATCGATGGTTACATTCATCGCTGGTTACCACTACTTCCGGATCTTCAACTCATTTATTGATTCAAGCGAAGCTGGAATGGTAAAAGTTGGAAATGCTCAAGGTACATTTAACGAGGCTTATCGCTACGTTGACTGGATTTTGACAGTTCCACTTCTGTTGGTAGAAGTTGTAGCCGTACTTGCGCTTGCCAAAGCTGCCGCATCTTCACTAATCGGTCGACTTGTACCAGCTGCAACCGCCATGATTGCCCTTGGCTATCCTGGTGAAATTGCAACCGAAAATGGAACTAAAATCCTTTGGGGAGTTCTCTCCACCATTCCGTTCCTTTACATTCTCTATGTTCTATTCGTGGAACTCGGAAAGTCATTGGAGCGTCAACCTGACGGTGTAGCAGCGACTGTTGGCCGCTTGCGGCTCTTACTGATCGCAACTTGGGGCGTATACCCAATCTCCTACCTATTCCCACTGTTAGGCATAGAAGGAACTGATGCGTTTATGTATCGACAAATTGGTTACACAGTTGCCGACGTATTAGCTAAATGCGTATTTGGTCTAACAATTTACAAGATCGCACGCATGAAGTCAGCTGCTGAAGGCATGAAAGACGATCACTAGTTAAGAAGTTAAAAAGGCCGGACCAGAAATGGTTCGGCCTTTTTACTTTATATCTAATTTCAAAGTAGCTTTAATAGACTTTCTTGCAACCATCCGAGCCACGAATAAACTGCGTAAACCGCTTTCATGGGATCGCTCTCAACCATTAATTCATATTTTTCATGTTGCGGTTTTGCGTCGCGCTCATTTCCAATATCCAATCTAACTGCAAGCGCTAACCGAATATCATTTAGGCCACTTAACCAAGACATCGCCACTTCAGCTTCAATTACGCAAGTAATCTGTGCAATATCTAGTGGTGAGTCATTATCCCAATCTTCATCTTGTGGCAGCAAAGCTTCCCGAATCATTAACGCATTTGCGCGCTTTGTTTCACGCAATCCATGTTCGGTATATCGTCGAAACTCGGCTGATTTTTCATTATCTTTATACGCGTTTGGTAAAAGTCTCAGTAATACCGAATCAATCGGTGGCGCATCATTTGTTGATATCCCAACCATTCGCATTAATTCATCAGCGGAATGGCTATCTGATAAGTGAGTTCCACCATCTTCTTCACTAAGTAACTCGATAATTTGTTCAGTCAAATTGATTAGAACATGGGCTTCTTGTGATGAAAAGGTGATTGCGATTTTCTCATCGCCACTTCTTAAGAATCCTGACATAACTTAAATTTCATCATCTCTTTGCAACGTAGCCCAGAGTCCGTACTCATGGAGTCGCTGTACATCTAGTTCCATCTCTTCACGAGTTCCGGTGCTGACAACAGCTTTGCCCGCCACGTGAACTTTCATCATCAATTCCGTGGCCTTTTCTTTTGAATACCCAAAGAGCACGATAAATACTTGGGTTACATAGCTCATTAAGTTAACCGGATCGTCCCAAACTACAGTCACCCAAGGGCGATCAGCGCGGAGATCGCTTTTAATCTCTTCCTCGGTTAACGTTCCCATTTCGTCATTATCCCGCTATCTAATCGCTATGGTGAAATTTTCACTTGCGCCAGTAGCACTCAATAAAGTTGCAGCGCTTTTAATTCGATATGTGGCAAAACCATCAATTGGTTCAATAAGTGAAAAAGTGAACCGACCATCAGCACCAGTGACTATTGCATTTTTTAGCAAAACCTCTTTATAGGTGCTTCCTATCAACTTTTCTAATGTAATTTTTACACCACTTTCGCTAGGTTCGATATTCCCAGAAACCACGAACTCTCGACCACGCACTACAGATGCCGGTGCGGTTACCGAGATAATTCTAATTAACTCAATGTTCAATTCTTTAGTTAACCCCGCTGCCCGTTCCCATGAACTTGCTGATATTGCATGAAGCACTGTATTAGCGCCGAGCAAGGTCGTGATATCTAGCTTGCCATCTGTCGCAGTAACACCAGAAAATATTTTTCGCCAGGTCCCATCACTATTTTTTGATTCAATGTCCAGCGGCAAGTTTGGGATTGGTTGCTTATCCGGAAGTGTAAATTCCATCTGCATTTTAATTGGTTCACCAAATTTTGCACTACCGTTCTTTGAAACTAAGGTTGCAACTACTTGATCTGGCGCAATTGATTGTGCAAAAGTTCGGATGCTTGGCATGGTCGCCGCATCCTCCATTCCAAGCGTCCAGGCCATAATTCCACCCAAGCGATACTTCGAAACTAAGTTTGCACGTGCCACATAAGACCTGGAGTCTTGATACCAAGCGGTACGAGTTGCCGTGCAAGTAGTTGGAGTCCCATCAGCTAAAAATCCTGGAAATGTTTTACTGTATGTGAACGTGACTTCCCCTTCTTTTTCCATATATTGCGGGGTTGCGCCATAGCCAGTTGCCAGCGAATTCGCATCCTTCATCACAAATGTTGCAGCTTTTATTTTGGTGTTAATTACCTTGGCATCATTTGGTGCACAGGTCCCAATAACATTAACAACCCAATCTCTACCGTAACCGGGAACGCCTAAGAAAACTTTAGAAGCTGGTATTACAGAAGTTGCGTATTTAACCGCTTCTTCAACCCAAGTTAGTGGGCCAATCGGTCCGACTGTTGACGTTGAATAGTCATAAGTCATAATGCGCAATCGGTCAATATACGGCGCAATACTTTTCCAATCGTAAACTGTGTAACCCTTCCGATTAGTTGCTGGATCGAAATCTACTGGCGCAGTTATTGAAAGTATTTTCTTCTCGGCATGTAGCGCTGCAGAAAGTTCTTTTACAAAAAGCACCCACCTGGGCCTAGTGGTATTCCAAGTTGTATTTCCATCTACAAATGCAAAATTTTCAAAATCTAAATCGATCCCGTCAAAATTATTGACTTTGACTAAGTTTAAAATTGTGGCAACAATATTTGTTCTAGATTGTTGGTTTGCTAAAAGTTCACTTAATACCAACTTATCGGTGCCATCAGTAATCGTAGGAATTATCCCAATATTTAGATTCCGCAAAGTCGCAATTGAAACTGACATCGGATCCGTCAATTTAGCCGCTGCATATAAATCCAGAATATTTTTCTCACCCTTTAAGGTGTACCAAAATGGTGAAACTTCACGAATCAAATCTTGATTGATCACCACGGAGGCGATTGAATTCTTTACTGAATAATATGGAACCCAACCGCTTAATATCTTTCGAACTGGAATATCTGATGCGCTAGTTGGTTGAGGTGTCGTAATCAATTGAGCGAGCAAGATAACAGCGATTGCGGTGGCTAGATTCTTAACTGCAATTTTCATTAAGGTTTTGGAGAATCTGGTTTATTTAGCATTCTTGCATGGATCTCTTTACAAGTTGGGCAGATTGGAAAACGTTCTGGATCGCGAGATGGGATCCATTTTTTACCGCAGAGTGCTGTAACAGTTTTTCCAAAAACTGCCGACTTCACAATCTTCTTTTTCTCCACATAATGCGAGAAGCGCTCATGATCTCCTTCATCGAGCTGTTCTTCAATGGGAGCAACAATTGTCTCGGTATCAGCATCTCGCCCGCGCGTAAAAAAACCCATGCGCGAATCATATTCGGTGTGATTAAACTAAGCAGATGAAAGACCTGCTGCGTACCGAACATTTATCGCGAGCGGATATCGATTTGATTTTAGATACCGCGACACAGTTCGCTGAGAATCCGCACCGGTCGAAGACCGCACTTGCAAATAAAACAGTTGCGATTTATATGACGAAACCCTCTACCAGAACGCGACTTGCTTCAGAAACTGCGGTTGCGCACTTAGGCGGAGCTCCAATTTTTCTCCGAGGTGAAGATTTACAATTAGGGCGCGGCGAAACTATTTCGGATACTGCAAAGATTATTAGCGGATTTTGCAGCGCCATGATTATTAGAACTTTTGCCCAAGCCGATGTAGATGAACTTGGTGCACATTCGACTATTCCAATAATTAATGCGCTCACTGATGATGACCATCCAACCCAATTGCTTGCGGACTGGCTAACTATCCGCGAAAATTTTGGTACCGATATTTCTGGAAGAAAGTTGGTTTACTTAGGCGATGGAAATAATATGGCGAACTCATGGTTGATCATGGGCGCAATAATGGGAGCACATGTTGTTACCGCAACTCCTTCAGGTAAATGGGCGCCAAGCGCACGTGCAATTGAAGTTGCAACTAATATTGCAAAGCACTCTGGTGGAAAAGTTGAAGTTATAAACGATCCAGAAGCAGCTGCAAAGGATGCTTCAGTTTTATATACCGATGTGTGGATGTCGATGGGCGACCCAGAATCAGAACGTAATGAAAAAATTGAAGTGCTAGCCCCTTTTGCAGTAACAGAATCGTTAATGTCATTGACCGCTAAAGATTCGATTTTTATGCATTGTCTCCCCGCACATCGCGGTGAAGAGGTTGCAGCAAATGTGATTGACGGAACAAAATCCGTTATCTGGCGAGAAGCTTTTCATCGCCGTACCACCATTCAGTCACTTTTATTTCACCTAATCAATGGTGAAATTGTGGGCTTTAAGCACTAACCTGACACCCATGCGTGTAATAGTTCCTAAAGAAATAAGATCCGGCGAAAAACGAGTTGCATTAGTTCCAGACATAATCTCGAAGTTAACTCGTGCTGGTTTAACTGTTGCCGTCGAATCCGGTGCAGGTACCGATTCTCAAGCTACAGATAGCGAATTTCTAGCCGCTGGTGCTGAGATTATCGATAGCATAAATATTCAAAGTGAGTTCGGGAAGGCAGATGTTGTTGCATCAGTGCAGCCACTAACTCCAGCACAATTTAAATCAGTTAAAAAGGGTGCAGTAACAATTTCGTTCTTATCGCCTACAACTGCAACTGATTCAATCGATGCTGCTGCCGCAGCTGGTGTAACCGCATTTTCACTAGAAATGGTGCCCCGGATTTCGCGCGCGCAATCTATGGACGCGCTAACTTCGCAAGCTCTTTGCGCTGGTTACCGTGCCGCACTTGTCGGTGCAGAATTGTCACCAAGGTTTTTTCCACTCTTAATGACCGCTGCTGGAACTGTGACACCTGCACAAGTTTTGGTATTAGGTGCCGGGGTTGCTGGGTTACAAGCGATTGCAACTTCTCGCAGGCTTGGCGCAGTTGTTTCTGCATATGATGTTCGTCCTTCGTCTGCCGACGAAGTTCGTTCCATGGGCGCAACTTTTATTGAATTAGAACTAGAAGCTCTTGAAGGCGCTGGCGGATACGCCCGCGAAATGACAGAAGAGCGAGCTGCCAAGCAACGTGAACTTTTAACTCCATTTATTACTAAATCAAATGTACTCATTACTACTGCGGCTGTTCCTGGTCGCCCAGCTCCGCGATTAGTTACTGCCGAGATGTTTAGCAAGATGGCGCCCGGTTCAATAATCGTTGACTTAGCTGCAGAAACTGGCGGCAACGTTGAAGGATCGAAACCCGGCGAAATAGTGGTAACTGCAAATGGCGTAAAGATTTGGGGCGGCAAAGATGTCCCATCCCAATTGCCATTCCATGCCTCATCGCTCTACTCCCGCAACGTTGTGAATTTATTGCTCTTAATGACAAAAACTGAGAGTACAGATGGCAAAAACACCGGAACTGTTTCGCCGGATTTTACAGATGAAATTATTGATTCGGCCGCATTGACGCACCAAGGTGCAAAACGTACGCCGCAGTTAACGGGAGGTAAGTAGTAGTGGAACCAATGGCGATTGTTTCTATTTTCGTACTAGCGGTTTTTGTTGGATTCGAAGTGGTTTCTAAAGTTTCTTCCACTCTTCACACACCACTTATGAGTGGTGCAAATGCGATTCATGGCGTGATTTTAGTTGGCGCAATTATCGTAGCTGATCACAGTTCAACAAATCTAGAACTTGGATTATCGGTAGCTGCAATCGTCTTGGCCACTATAAATATGGTTGGCGGATTCGTAGTAACAGATCGAATGTTAGAAATGTTTAAAGGTAAAGGTAAAGAGAAAGCGAAGGAATCAAAGTGAGCCGCGCAATCTACGATTTAATCGGATTATCTGCCGGCGTATGTTTTATTCTTGCGCTTAAAGGACTTTCACATCCACGCACTGCACGCCGCGGAAATTTAATCGGCGCACTTGGCGCGACTATTGCCACTATTGTGGTTTTCTTCTATGCAAGCAAAGGCTCTTCACTTCCACTTAATAATATTGGTTGGATTCTCGGCGCAATGGTCGTTGGTTTATTAATTGGCGTACCGGCCGCGCGCAAAGTACAGATGACGCAAATGCCACAACTTGTTGCGCTATTTAATGGTGTTGGCGGTGGTGCCGCAGCGCTGGTTGCAATAGTTGAATATTTAAGACTTGGCGATGGCGCAACTATTGCCGAAGTTGTTGCAACGGTGTTCACGGTGATAGTTGGATGCGTTTCATTCTCTGGTTCGATTATTACTTTTATGAAGTTACAAGAGTTAATGACTACTCGCCCAGTTATATTTCCAGGTGGTCGCTTTGTTATTGCTGGAACGCTAGTTAGCGTCCTTGGTTGCGGTGGTTGGGTAATTAGTGCTCTCGGTACAACGCCGCTCTTAGTTCTCGCTGGTTTGTCGCTACTTTTTGGTGTGCTATTTGTGCTTCCAGTTGGCGGCGCCGATGTACCAATTGTGATCTCACTCTTAAATGCTTTTACCGGTTTAACAGTTGCGGCTAGCGGATATGTACTCGATTCCACACTACTAATCATTGCTGGCACACTTGTTGGTGCATCTGGAACTATCTTGACTCGTTTGATGGCAGAAGCGATGGGACGTTCCCTCTTTGGCACGCTCTTTGGCGCTTTTACGGCAAAACCACAAGATGCTGCAGCCGGCAGTGAAACTCGTCCGGTTCGTTCTGGTTCACCAGATGACGTTGCGATATTGCTTAATTACGCTCGCCGCGTTGTGATCGTCCCTGGTTTTGGATTAGCAGTTGCACAAGCCCAACATACGGTTCGCGAACTTGCTGATTTATTAACTGCAAAAGGAATTGATGTTGCTTACGGAATTCACCCAGTTGCTGGTCGTATGCCAGGACATATGAACGTACTGTTGGCAGAAGCAAATGTTCCTTATGAACAACTTGCTGAAATGGATGAAGTTAATCCAACTTTCCCACAAACTGATGTTGCGCTAATAATTGGCGCTAACGATGTGGTTAATCCGGCTGCAAAAAACACACCTGGCTGCCCAATTTATGGAATGCCAATTTTGGATGTATCACTTGCCGCAAATGTAATTTTCTTGAAGCGTTCAATGCGTCCAGGGTTTGCTGGTATCGAAAACGAATTACTCTTTGATCCAAAGACCACTTTGTTATTCGGTGACGCTAAAGCTTCACTAACGAAAGTAGTTGGCGCGCTAAAAGCTTTATAATTCACAATTACGAAGCTTAACCTTCTCGCATCTGAGTAGGTGCACCGTGCACGCCTAAAATATCGCCGCCGAGTTTTGATCCTTCGCCGGAGCGATTTAGGGCGGCACTTCGCTCTCTTACAAATTCTTTATGATCGGCGGGCACAATTCCAAGTAAACCCTTTTGAAAATCTTCGAAAGCTTGCAAAACTTCGCGCTTAGTATTCATGACAAATGGACCCATCCAGGCCACCGGTTCACTTATTGGTTTGCCGCCGAGAATGATCACATCCATCTCTGGTGCGCGAGATTCTTGCGTTATATCTGCAGTTACAACGATTACATCGCCATCAACATGCGCGTTATCAAATACCGCAAGTTGCCCCATTTGTAATGGGCGATGTTCATCGCCAACGGTACCGCGACCGCTCATCGTGTAAACGAGAGCGTTAAATGCAGAGTTCCATGGCAATCGAAGTTGCGCACCTGGTTGCAGCGTTGCGTGCACGATTGTGATGGGAGTTTGAGTTCTACCTGGACCTTGATAACCAGCTACTTCACCGGCGATTACGCGGATTAAAGTACCGCCATCACTTGAAGCTAAAAGTTCCACATTCTTTGCGCGAATATCTTGATAAGTCGGTGTTGACCACTTCTTACTTGCTGGCAGATTTACCCAGAGTTGGAATCCGTGGAAAAGACCACCGCTCATCACTAAATGTTCTGGTGGAGTTTCGATATGTAAAATTCCAGCGCCAGCTGTCATCCATTGTGTGTCGCCATTTGAAATCGTGCCCCCACCGCCGTGATTATCAAAATGATCAAAGATGCCATCAATTATGTATGTAACGGTTTCGAATCCACGGTGTGGGCACCGTATGTGGTCTGTTCTCCGATAAGAAGATTGATTTCGTCAGCATGAAATCCATTCATGACCACAACAAGACCGAGACTTGCTGCCAGGGAAGTTTCATTTCCATTTTTGTCAAGGATGCCTC
>CAZMNB010000044.1:0-9881 GCA_964567545.1 uncultured Bifidobacterium sp.
TTTCAATTGACATCTTTTCGCTTTTTATTTTGATATTTTTAATATTTTTTTCATTACTTAAAATTGCATAACCTGCTGGCCATCCATCGGTTAATTCAATAATTTTAAGAATTTCCGTGTCTGATAGCTCTCCGCTAGTACCAGATAATTCAGCTAAATCTAATTTCAATTCATTAGGTGTAATGATTCTAAGTGGAATTCCATTTAAAAAATTAAATGTGCTTTGACTTGGGGTTTTTCGTCGAATAAAGTAAAGTGTTACATTTTCGGGACGATATTTCATAAAGGCTTGAGCAATCTCTATATTTTCCAGATTAAATAGATCAGAATCATCCATTATGAACTTGAAATGACGTTTACTTCCACCGATCTCTTTACATAATTTAGCCACTGTTGAAATTTTTATAACTTCTTCTCCAGGTAACGATTCAACCCATTTTCCGAAATTAGGTAATTTTTTACGGAAGGCAGCTACTAGATATAAAACTACTTCTTTGGCAGTATCTAAGCTATGAACCGTAAACCAAATGGAATTCTTTGGGTCTGAATTGTGAAGTTGGCAAGCAAGCACCGTTTTTCCAAAACCCGGTGGCCCGTAAATGAAAGTTACTTCCGGTGAAGGCGTTTTTAGTTCATTGACCAATTTTTTACGGTATATGTGGCTAGACACAGATAGAGGAGGGGTGATTCTTTGTAGGTTTAATATCGCCTCGTCTTTCACCCCCTTATCATGTACTAATTCAATGATTTTCAGGGTGAAAATTCTAATTGGACTAACAACTCACCCGACTTCTCACCCCATTTCCCATTTAATTTCAGGGCGCTTGGGTTGAGACTTCCACTTATAAATCTAGATCAGTAGCGAGGCGATGGTGGGTGATTGATGTTCAAAAAATTCTCAAATAATTTAGCGATTGACTTGGGAACTGCGAACACCTTGGTTTATCACTCGCGCAACGGAATCGTATTAAACGAACCAAGTATCGTCGCAATTAATCAAGAAACTGGTGCAATTCTTGCATTTGGATCAGAAGCCCGCAAAATGATGGGCAGAACGCCTGGGACAATCATTGCGGTTAGGCCACTCCGTGATGGCGTGGTCGCAGATTTTGAAATTGCACAGAAAATGTTGCGCTATTTTCTAAATAAGGCGGGCGCAAAACGCTATATAAGCAAACCTATAGTTATTGTTGCGGTTCCACCTGTTGTAACTTCCGTTGAACAACGCGCCATTAAAGATGCTGCTTACGGAGCAGGTGCGCGAAAAGTTTTTGTGATCGAAGAACCGATGGCCGCCGCCATAGGGTCAGGTCTGCCGATACAAGAACCACTTGGTTCTATGATCGTGGACATTGGCGGCGGAACATCGGATATCGCAATTATTTCATTAGGTGGGGTTGTATCTTCTAGGTCGCTTAGAGTTGGCGGCGACGCTATGGATAACTCTATTATTAATTTCATCAAAAATGATTATCATATTTTGATTGGTGAGCGCACTGCAGAAGAGTTAAAAATGAGTATTGGTTCCGCATATCCAACTCATGAAGATGGTCATGCTTTAATACGTGGGCGGGATCTAAGAACTGGTTTACCAACTGAGATAACAGTATCTTCATTAGAAATCCGCAAGGCAATAGAAGAACAAATTTCTAGAATCATCGAAGCCATAAAAGCAACGTTGGACATGACTCCACCGGATTTAGTTGCAGATTTAGTTTCAACTGGAATGACTCTTGCTGGTGGCGGTGCCCTGATCAAGGGCTTAGTGCAGCGAATTTCAAACGAATGCGGTATGCCGGTTCGCATTGCTGAAGATCCACTTACTAGCGTTGTAATAGGTGCTGGCATCTGTGCTGAGAATTTAGGCCTGCTCAAGCAAGTAGTTTTGCCGGAAAAGAGGTAGTGCGACAACAGAGACTTATGGCAGACTTTTGCTAGAAAATCTGTGAAATGCTTAGTTGAGAGGGCTTATGTACGGCAAGTATTGGATGAGCCCAGAAACAACCTCCATAAATCGATTGCCGATGCTAAATATCGAACACCTGCTCTCTCTCTCCCTAGACGGTCCCTGGCGTTTTCAATTACTAGACCGCGCTGATGCTTCTCCTGCAGGTAGCTGGAAAATTGAGAACGTCCCAAGTTTATGGACCATCAACAAAGGCGAACATCACTATAAAGATGCACCTATCTATACAAACACGCAGATGCCTTTCGATAATTTACCACCTTCAGTACCACTTCATAATCCAACTGGAATATACGAACGTGATTTCACAATTCCCGATGCATGGGAGAAGAAGCGAATCGTACTTTCTCTTGGCGGCTTTGAATCTGTAGCAGTTGTAACAATTAATAATAAAGATGTAGGTATGGCTAAAGATTCCCATTTAGCGTCTGAATTTGATATTACTTCTTTCATAAAAAAGGGTAGCAATCTAATTCGCTTAAGAATTGTAAAATGGTCAGATGCAACTTTTATTGAGGATCAAGATCAATGGTGGCATGGCGGAATTAGCCGGAGTATTAAATTATTCGCAACTGAGCAAGTTTTTATCGAGCGTCTTTATTTGACGCCAGGGCTTTTGTCGGACAATAAAACTGGAACTTTGAAAATTTGCGCCTATGTAAATTCAATTAATGAAGTCCCGCTAACTAATTGGACTTTCCAGGCTCGAGTAGTTGGCGTCAGTAAAGCCGAAAAAATAAGCCAAACTTTTATTAGCCACAATCGAACACTCTGGACTAAAAAAACTAGAGAGCAGAAAGAGATTTCTGATAGTGAATTCCACGGAAAATATTGGGATGGAATTGTTCCAGATCAAGTCAAGAAAGTACTACGCGAGTTAGATCCTCCTAACCCTGGTTGCGCGGAATTTGAAATAAAATTGCCGAATATTTCACCTTGGTCAGCCGAATCGCCCACCCTTTACGAAGTGGAAATTCAGCTCTTGGATCCATCTGGCAAAGTTGCCGAAATTACAACTAAGAAAATAGGTTTCCGTGATGTCAAAGTAGTTGGAAATGAATTTCTATTTAATGGTAAACCCGTAATTCTCTATGGTATCAATCGACACGATTTCAACCGTGAAACAGGCAGAGTCTTATCTCGAGATATGTATAGAAACGATTTACTGGAATTGAAGCGTTGGAACTTTAACGCCATTCGCACTTCTCATTATCCAAATGATCCAATTTTTCTAGACTTATGCGATGAATTGGGTTTCTATGTTATTGGTGAAGCCAATATCGAATCTCATGCTTTTTTAGATAGCATCTGTGACGATCAGAAATATCTTGTTGCTTTTGTTGATCGAGTATCTAGAATGGTTGAGCGCGACATCCACCATCCAAGCGTTATTCTCTGGTCTCTTGGTAATGAATCTGGTTTTGGTTTAAATCATTTAGCCGCGGCAGCATTTGTTAGAAATTTCGACCCATCCCGGCCACTTCATTACGAAGGCGGAATCCGTGGCAATTGGACTCATGGCCATGAAGTCACAGATGTTATATGTCCCATGTATCCAAGTATTAGCGCGATAGTTTCTTATGCAAAATCCAAGAAAGCAGATCGTCCATTAATTATGTCCGAGTACTCCCACGCCATGGGTAATAGCAATGGCACGCTAGCTGACTATTGGGAAGCAATTAATTCCACAAAAGGTTTACAAGGTGGATTTATTTGGGAGTTCTGGGATCATGGAATTGACCAGAAACTTCCAGATGGCCGAATCCGCTCCGCGTACGGTGGCGATTTTGGCGAGTCAAAGCATGATGGTAATTTTTGTTGCGACGGAATGTTTTTTCCAGATAGATCGCCAAAACCCGCGCTCTACGAAATGAAGCACATTGCCTCACCAATTTTAATCTCCGCAAAAAACGCTAATACCGGTCGTTTTACCTTGTTAAATAAGCACTTTTTTATAGATTTACAAGGGTACGAATTGGGATGGGTAATTGCGGCGAATGGCGAAATTCTTGACCGTGGCATCGTTAAGATTCCAAAAACTAAGGCGCGCGGAAATTCTGTTTTTTCAATCAATTCCAAATTCCTAAAACCAGTAAGCCGTAAGGGCGAATCTTTTATAATCTTTTCATTAACTCAAAAATCGCAAACCCCATGGGCTTCGGCTAGTTTTGAGGTGGCTTGGGCGCAATTCCCACTTACAAGTAAAAGTATTTCAAAACCTAAAATACTAAGTACAAAACCAGTTGAGTTTGTTTCGACTGAAGGCGAGATAGTTCTTCCTTATGGCGTGGTCGTTCCTCAATTGACGCTATGGCGCGCACCAACCGATAACGACATCATCGGATTATTTGCCGATCGTTGGAGTGAATGGGGCGTTCGAGATTTGTCACGCACAGATTGCGTAATCACAAACAAATCTGGAAAAATTAAGATTTCTAATGTGTGGGAGAGCAGCGCGGGGATAAAGCTTAGGCATACGCAATTAGTAGAAAGCATCTCGGACGGGATTAGAGTTACCGAATCATTAACGCTGCCGTTGCAACTTAATGATGTCGCTCGTGTTGGGACAAATTTTGAGGTTAGTGATGATCTTTACAAACTAACTTGGTTTGGTGTTGGGCCATCAGAAAACTATCCGGATCGTAAGCTAGGAAGAGTGCAAAAATGGAGCGGTGCGGTGGCCGACCAGTACATTCCTTATATAAAACCACAAGAAAATGGCAGTCATGCCGATGTGCGTTGGTTTACATTGACCAATTCATCAGGTCGAGGTCTTTATTTTGCACTTGATAAACCTCGGCAAGTAACCGTTACTCCGATGCGTTCAATTGAACTCGCTAATTCAACTCACAATATTGACGTGATGACATCTGGAAATACCGTGATAACAATTGATGCCGCACATCGTGGAGTTGGGACCGCATCTTGTGGGCCCGACACATTGCTTAAATATCGAATAAAACCGGGGGTATTTACCTGGCAGTGGAGCGTACAGAGCATCTAACTCAGAGCGGCCATTTTGTCGGCACTGGATATTTTGGCGATCTACCATCTCCGGAGGAACGTCCGCGAATACGACGAGACATCCATGGAATTCCAAAAGTAATAAACCATTTAATGTTTTTATAGATTCGTAACGCCAACAAATCTGGTTTTTTTGAAGGTAAAGGTTTTCGCCAATTTTCATCCACGGTTTTGCCAAGCACAAATAGCACGCCTTGCGCTGCTCGATAATGACCTTCAGCGTTCATATGTAGTCGATCATCCGAAATGAATCGACGATCTTGCCAAAACAGATCCAGATTTGGATCCAACAAGATTGCACCTAGTTCATCTGCAACTTTTTTTACGTTTGCGTTAAAAACTTGGAAACGTTTCTGCCATATTTTTGCACTTTTTGTATCCTCGCCAGTATTTTCTAAAACACAAAATAACATCAACGTACTTCCACCGGCTGCAATTGCTTTGGCAGTTTTTGTATATTCTGCAATTACTTTCTCGGAATTGTACTTCGGCCGAATTACATCATTTGCGCCAGCATGAAACGATACGAGTGTTGATTTTCCCTCAATCAATTTAAGCGCTTGTGGAACTTGCTCACGGGCAACTTGTCCGATTAGTTTGCCGCGTACGGCGAGGTTTACATAGGTAAAACCTGGGTTATCTTTTGCTAACGAATCGGCTACTCGATCTGCCCAACCACGATATTTTCCATTAACAAACTCATCAGTCATACCCTCGGTCATTGAATCTCCGAGCGCAATAAACCTTTGATAATTCATAATCTTAACTCTCTAATTTATTATTCTGCTTTTCTAGTCTTTTCTACGTTTTTCTGCAATTGTGTAAAGAGTGATCGCCATCGCGACACTAGCGTTTAACGACTCAACGCTCTGGCGCATTGGAATTGAAACTACAACATCGCACTTCTCTCGAACTAACCGAGAAAGCCCTTTTCCTTCGCTACCTACAATGAGATAGAGCGAATCGGTAGCGATTTTTAGGCCAGCTACCGTGTCTGAACTTTCGCCATCTAAACCGACGATAAAGCAGCCAAATTCTTTTGCATCTTCGATCGATCGAGCCAAATTCTTAACTTGCGCGATCGGCAGCCGTGCCGCCGCTCCTGCTGAAGCTTTCCAAGCAGTCGCGGTGATGCTGGCATTGCGACGTTCTGGAATTAGTACTCCATCGGCACCAAATGCGGCTGCACTTCTAACTATTGCACCGATATTTCTAGGATCCGTTACGCCATCAACGGCAACAAATAGCGCTGGTGATTTTGCGCGTTGGAAAATTTCTTTCTGCGATGAATATGCGTAAGGTTTAACAATTAAAGCTACTCCTTGATGGTTTGCCATTCCGGTAATTGATTCAACTTGATGTCGAGTAACTTCGCGAACCGTTAATCCATTTTTGCGAGCATGGTCTAAAATTTCCGTAATACGTTCATCAACATCTAAACCAGTTGCAACGATAAGTTCTTTTGCTGGAATATTTGCGCGGAGCGCTTCCACAACAGTATTTCTGCCAGCAATGGTGTCTACGTAAGTCGCACTACTTTTTTCCCGAACTGCGCGATCTTGTCGTGGGCGAGCAGAGCCGCGCTTATCTGGACGTCTGCGATCTGCACCAGGTCGTTTGTTCCGTTCTTCTTCATTCCGTTTACGTTCTGGTTTGTAAGCTGATTTACGAGTCTTTGTTTTAGCAGCTACGTGATAAGGACGATCCGCTGCTTTTGGAGTTGGTCCTTTTCCGCGCAAGCCACGGCGTTGTTTTGCGCCAGGGTTCTTACCTGTTTTCTTTCCGGCCATTTAATTCACACTCCAACGTGGTCCTTCTGTGGTGTCCTCGATGGTAATCCCCAGCGAAGTAATTCGATCTCTAATGGAATCAGCCGCCGAAAAGTCTTTACGTAATCGGGCCGCTTCGCGTTGTTCCAACAATAAGGCAATTAAACCATCCATTGCTTCGTTCAAATTTCCACCTCCAGATTGGGCAAACGCAGCTTCGAATGGATCGCAACCTAGGATCGATAAAACTCCTCGAATATTTGCAGCAGCTTCACTTACAACCTTCGAATCACTGGAAGTAAGCGCGCTATTTCCGCTCTTTAACCACTCTGAAATAAGCGCAAGTGCTTGTGGCACAGCCAAATCATCATCCATCAACTTAGAAAAATCTTTTGAAATTAGGGGATCTGGCTTCTTACCTAAGGTTTCAATCGCGCGGTTTAAAAAATTCTCAATTCTTCGAAACGCGACTGCGGACTCTTCTAAAGCTTCAAAGGAAAATTCCAGCATGGAGCGATAATGAGCGCTACCTAAATACCAGCGAAGCTCCACGCCTCGCACCCGTTTTAAAATTTCAGATACTAGAAGCGAATTCCCTAAAGACTTGCTCATCTTTTCACCAGCAGTGGTAACCCATGCATTATGCATCCACATATTTGCGAATCCATAACCCGCGGCTTCGGATTGTGCGATTTCGTTTTCGTGATGTGGAAAAATTAAATCTAAACCACCACCATGGATATCAAAGTTTTCGCCTAAATAGGTACGTGCCATTGCTGAACATTCCAGATGCCAACCCGGCCGGCCAGCGCCCCAGGGAGTTGACCAAGATGGTTCGCCTGCTTTAGCCGCTTTCCAAAGTGCAAAATCGCGTGGATCGCGCTTGTAAGTTTCATCGGAGTCACCAGTTGGCAACAAATCATCAAGTTTTTGATTAGAAAGCGTTAAGTAACGCTTTAATTTACGAACTTCTAAATAAACATCGCCATTTCCGGGGGCATATGCCGATCCATTTGAAATTAACGTTTCCATTAATTCAACCATCTGGGTTATGTGCCCAGTCGCGCGGGGCTCGTAACTTGGTGGCATTACATTTAGGGCAGCATAAGCATCGCTAAACTCACGCTCATATTTCATAGCAACTGCCCACCATGGTGATTTTTCAGTTTTGGCTTTTTGTAAGATCTTGTCATCGATATCGGTTATATTTCTTATAAACGTTACGTTATTTCCAGATGCAATTAACCAGCGGCGCAGAATGTCGAAATTAACGCCGCTTCTAATATGCCCAATATGAGGTGCAGCTTGCACGGTAGCGCCACATAAATAAATTGAAACTTCACCGCTTTTAATTTGCTTAAAATCGCGAACAGTCCGCGAAGCTGTATCGTAAAGTTTCAAGGTGCTCATAGTTTTATTCTAATTCCCTGATCCTGATAACTTATATACCAACGCAATTGCAATCGCAGATATTCCTTTTCCTTCACCGGTGAAACCAAGTCCATCTGTGCTTGTTGCTGAAACTGAAACTGTTGCTCCATTTAGCGCCTTCGAAAGCTCTGCAATTGCTGCGCTTCGTCGTGGCCCAATTTTTGGTCGATTCCCAACAATTTGTACTGAAACATTAGCAATGCCGTAGCCAGCATCAGTTATTCGATGTAACGTCTCTTTTAAAAGTGTTTCACCGGAAGCGCCAGCATATTTAGGATCTGAAGTTCCAAAATTAGAACCAAGATCACCTAGATTAGTTGCGGCAAAAAGTGCATCACAAATTGCATGCGCTGCAACGTCGCCATCGGAATGGCCATCAACACCAACTTCGTTCTCCCAGAACAATCCAGCTAACCACATTGGTCGCTTAGGATCATGGGAAAATGCATGCGCATCGATGCCAACTCCACTCTGTAGATGTGGTGCATCGCCAAGCAGAAATGTTGTTGCTATTGCTAAATCTTCAGGGGTGGTAATTTTTAGCGCTCCAGTTTCACCCATGATGGTTTTAACTTTGATGCCAAGTGCTTCTACAAGCGCAGCATCATCAGTCGCATCCTCACTAGCTGCATGTGCTCGTATCAATACCTCGCGCGCGAAACCTTGTGGTGTCTGGACGGAAACAAGAGTAGAACGGTCTGGGGTGTTTCGAACATAACCTTCTCGATCAACTTCTTTAATGGTGTCGATCGCTGCTAACGCTGGAATTACAGCGCTTTCACCACCCGCCACTGCATCACGAATTCGGATTGCTAAATCTGTTGAGGCTAGCGCCCGGGCTGCATCGTGCACTAAAACTATCGCCACATCATTTGAAATAGCAGCGAGCGCCAAATTAACCGAATCGCTCCGTAAAACTCCACCGGTAATTACAATTGCACTCTCGCCAACAATTGCGCGGTATTGATCTTCATATCCAGTTGGCGCGGTAATGATAATTTCATCTACAGCCGGAGAGATCGATGTAAACGCGCGCTCCAATAACGTTATGCCATCAAGTTGGACTAACGCTTTTGGTAATTGCGCACCAAGTCGATGCCCCATACCAGCCGCTGCAATAATCGCAGCAGTTTTAGTTAAAGATTGGCTCATCAAGAACCAATTAGGAAGCTAGTACCTCGTTGAGGATGGACTCGGCATTTGCTTCGTCAGTGTGCTCAGCGAGTGCGAGTTCTGAAACTAAAATGGATTTGGCTTTAGCGAGCATTCGCTTTTCGCCTGCGGAGAGACCACGGTCAAGGTCGCGGCGATAAAGATCGCGAACAACTTCTGCAACTTTAATGACATCGCCTGAGGCGAGCTTTTCAAGGTTTGCTTTATATCTACGGGACCAGTTAGTTGGTTCCTCGGTATACGGCTGACGTAATACGCCAAAGACACGATCTAAGCCGGCTGAGTCCACAACATCACGAACGCCTACTAAATCAACATTTTCGGCTGGTACGCGAACAGTTAAGTCACCTTGAGCAACTTTTAGGACTAGGTAGATCTTTTCTTCGCCTTTGATGGTTCGGGTCTCAATGGCTTCGATGAGAGCCGCGCCGTGATGGGGATAAACAACGGTTTCGCCAACCTTGAATGACATTTATTGCCTTTCGATAGAGGGCAATTCTACCAGCAGGTAAGCGTAG
>CAZMNB010000045.1:0-9855 GCA_964567545.1 uncultured Bifidobacterium sp.
ACTTGGGGATTACTTTCTTATTTAATTTTTCGTTATACCCATCGCGAACCTTTTGTAGGGATGCGCCTAACTTGGCTTGTAGTACTAATTACTTCAGGGGTTTGTTTAGTTTCGCTCTTCCGTAATACGCATTGGCTTTCGGATTTGATCGGTGGGCTATTTATCGGTGGCGCGCTCTTGGTGGCAGTAATAGCGGTAGATCGCTTTGTTCCATCTGAGCGCCAACCGTCCTAAACTAATCTTAATAATCGAATTGAAGGTGGATCATGATTGAGGGCGTGGGAATAGATGTCGTCGACATCAAACGTTTTGCAGATTCACTGGAGCGCACCCCAAATTTGAAAGAGCGGCTCTTTACTGCGGCTGAAGCGGCGCTCCCAATTTCTTCACTTGCGGCGCGCTTTGCGGCCAAAGAGGCGCTAGCAAAAGCGTTGAGCACAAATAAAGGATTACCTTGGCATGATGCAGAAGTAATAAATTTGGAATCAGGTAAACCTGCTTTCTTATTTCGTGGTGTTATTGCAGATTTGATTGATGGCGCAACGGTTCACTTATCGCTTTCACATGATGCCGGGATCGCTTCCGCAATAGTAATGATTGAGCGTAATTAGCCATGCCTCGCGCGGAAATAACCGTTGATTTATCGGCAATAGCGGCCAATCTCCGCAAAGTTATTCACGAAACTAAAGTTGATGTTTGCGCCGTAGTAAAAGCAGATGCTTATGGCCATGGATTAATTCCAATTGCACAAACGGCTACTGATGCTGGAGCAAAATGGTTAGGCGTTGCACTTCTTGAAGAAGCAATTAATTTGAGAACTCACGGACTATCAATACCAATTATCGCCTGGCTAACGCCTATTGGTGAAGATTTTGACAACGCGCTTCGTCACGATATTGATTTAGGCATTTCTTCAGTAGCGTTACTTGAAAAAGTTCTGGCAGCGGGGGAGCGAACTGGCATAACCCCGCGCATTCATGTGGAAGTTGATACTGGAATGACGCGAGGCGGAGTATTGAATGAATGGCCAACATTTCTAAAAAAAGTTTCAGCGGCAACGCTAAGTGAGAAAGTTGAATTAGTTGGCTTTTTCTCTCATTTTGCTAGGGCTGACGAGCCGAATGAGATCGAGAATAAACTACAACTTAAGAAGTTTACCGAATTATTATCGGAGCTGAAAGCAACTGGAGTAACGCCAAAATATTTACATTTAGCAAACTCAGCTGCTGCGCTATCTAATCCAAATTCAACTTTTGATTTTGTCAGGCTGGGAATTGCTATGTATGGGCTATCACCAGATGTAAAAAATATGGGTGGCTCTAAAACCTTAGGGCTAACACCTGCAATGACACTTCGCGCTAAATTGCATCTGGTAAAACAAGTTCCCGCTGGAGTAGCAGTGGGTTATGGTGGAAGTGAAATTACAACCCGAGAGACAAAAGTTGGAATTGTTGCTATGGGTTACGCTGATGGCATTCCGCGAAATGCAACCAGCGCGACTGGAGTTTTTTTTAATGGCGAACGCGCCCCGATTATTGGCCGAGTTTCCATGGATCAATTTGTGGTGGATTTAGGTGCGAATTCAAAGGCGATCACGGGGGATGAAGTTATTGTCTTTGGCGCAGGCGCAGTGGGGGAATACACAGTGGATGATTGGGCTAGCGCAAGCGGCACCATTAATTATGAGATTGTTACCCGAATTGCGGTTCGAGTGCCTAGAATCTACAACAGGTAATTTCAGAAAAGGATGGAGTGAAGTGAGTAAAGAAGCTGCACTTCTCTCCATTGAAGCGCTCTCCGTAAATTTTGGCGGATTGAAGGCGCTATCTAATATTTATTTGGATTTGAATCCTGGTGAAGTTGTTGGGCTAATTGGACCAAATGGTGCTGGAAAAACAACTGCATTTAATGCAATCTCAGGGTTAGTACCGGCTACATCTGGAAAAATTTCACTTGATGGCAAAGAACATGATTGGCCGAAGCCCTTTCAACTAGTCGATCTGGGAATTGCTCGGACGTTGCAAGGAGTTGGGCTGTTCCCGGATTTAACAGTCTTAGAAAACGTCATGGTCGGCGCTAACAAATTTGCTAAGAGTGGGCTAATTAGATCTGCACTTGGGCTATCTCATAAAGATGAGTCTCAAATAGAAGAGCGAGCCCAATTAGCGCTTGAGCGCGTTTATGCTGGCGAACTTGCAAATCGCCGCGCCGATACCCTTTCCTACCCAGATACAAAACGGGTAGCAATTGCTAGAGCACTAGTAAGCGAACCGCGGATTTTATTATTGGATGAACCTGCAGGCGGACTCGGGGCCGCCGACATCTCTTGGCTAAATAGCGTAATTTCCAATTTAAAATCAATCTGCGCCATTATTTTAGTAGAGCATCATATGGATGTAGTTATGTCGGTTTGTGATCGAATTTATGTACTTAATTTTGGCGAAGTAATTTCATCAGGTTCAGTAGCGCATGTTCGAAACGACCCTGCGGTAATTGCCGCATATCTAGGCACCCATGCAGGGGACGTATGAGCGGATTGATTGTTAAAGATCTAATTGTTGACCATGGTGCGATAACCGCGCTAAGTGGTATTTCGTTTGAGATAGCACCAGGTCAATTAGCTGCGGTAATAGGCTCAAATGGCGCTGGCAAAACGACGCTCTTGCGGACTTTATCTGGCTTAAAAAATGCAACAAGCGGCAGTGCACAATGGAGCGGTGAAACTATCCTTGGAAAGAAGCCGGAAAACTTAGTGCGACATGGAATTTCACATGTATCCGAAGGAAAATCTGTAATACCTGAACTCACCGTTAAAGAAAACCTAGCGTTGGGTGGCATCTGGCGAAAAGATAAGAAAGATGTTTCAGCTGCAACTAACGAGGTGTTAGAACTTTTTCCACGACTCGGAGAGCGATTAAGTCAGCGAGCAGATACGCTCTCTGGAGGAGAGCGACAAATGTTGGCAATTGGGCGTGCCTTAATTTCACGTCCAAAATTAATTCTTTTAGACGAGCCTTCGCTTGGCTTAGCGCCACTTGTAATAGAACAAATTTTTCAAACTATTAATCTGCTTCGCCATAAATTAGGCCTGACGATAGTTTTAGTTGAGCAAAATGCAATGAGCGCGTTAAGAATTGCCGATATGGGAATTATTATTAATCTTGGAAAAATTGTAGCAACTGGGACGGCAACTGAATTAATTAATAATCCGGCGCTCCATGCCGCGTATTTGGGGTACTGATGCAACAAGCCATAAATGCACTACTAATTGGAATTAGTAATGGTTTTATTTATAGCTTGATGGCACTTGCGCTTGTACTTGTGTGGCGTTCTACGCGAGTGATTAATTTTGCCCAAGCTGGTCAAGCCATTCTTTCCACTTACATTGCTTACGAGATTGTTACTCGGACCGATAGTTTTGTTTTAGCATTTATTGGTGGGGTACTAGCTGGTGCCATAATCGGAGCCGCTATCGAATTTTTATTGATGCGTACACTTTTCAAACATGCAACCGATGGCCCAGTTGCAGCGCTTGCTCCGGTAATCGCATCGCTTGGGTTATTAGGTTTAATTAGAAGTATTATTGGAATGGTTTGGGGTAATGACCAAAAACCATTTTTCCCACCAGTATCCACAAATGGATTTACATTTGGCGGTACCACTCTGCCGTTTTCCCGAATGAATCTCTTGATTATTGTTGGCGCAGCGATAGTAATGGTTATATTCACGCTGGTATTTCAGAAGAGTAATTTAGGTTTAGCGTTGCGAGCTGCTGCGTTCCAACCAGAAATTGCTCGATTAGCTGGAGTTAGAGTTGGTGCGATTCGCACAATAGGTTGGATTTTTGCGGGAACTGCTGGCGCTGTCGCCGGAATTTTAATTTCACCTAATGATGCGATTACTCCTTATTCACTTGATTCACTTCTCATTTTTGGTTTTGTGGCTGCCGTAATTGGCGGATTAGAAAGTTTGGTCGGATCAGTTGTCGGTGGATTGATCCTAGGAATTGGACTTTCATTTATTCTTACTTATATTGGAACTTCTCTAATATTCCCAGCGACATTTGTAGTGTTGGCGCTGGCACTTTTAATTCGACCACAAGGGCTTTTCGGTAGCAAGGCGGCGCGAAATGCATAGCCTGCGAAGATTTACTTTCTATTTGCTTGCTACCTTAGCTTTACTAGCGCTCTCACTTAAAGTCGAAGAGTTACGAGTTTACCAAGGCGCGCAGATTGCAATTTACGCGCTAGGTATTGGATCAATAGTTTTATTGACTGGCTACTCTGGCCAGGTTTCGCTCGGCCACGGCGCATTTATGGCAATCGGTGCGTATTCAGCAGCGCTAACTCAAATACATTGGCACTTACCACTTGCACTTACTTTTATTGTCGGCACACTTTCTGCCGCGCTTGCTGGCGCAATTTTGGGCGGTGGCGCGGCACGATTATCTGGACCATATTTAGCCGGTACCACAATTGCATTAGCGGTTGGGCTACCAACGCTTGCAAATCAATTTACAATTTTTAATGGCGAGACTGGATTGGATTACTCCACAACCCAACCAACTTGGTTCGGTGAAAACTTTACGCTTTATAAATGGTTCTTTTGGATTGTCCTGGTAACCGTAATGACCATGATGTTTTTCGTTAGCAACATATTGGGGAGTCGATACGGCCGAACCTGGAAAGCGCTACGCGGCAATGCCGTAGCAGCCGAACTTGCCGGCATCAAAGTTGGCAGATCCAAGATTTCCGCCTTCACAATCAGCGCCGGGGTTGCGGGACTGGCTGGCGCCTTATTAGGGATGATTGGCTTCGTTGGCCCAACGGGATTCCAGCTTGGCCTCTCATTTGCGCTCGTAACAGGGGCGATTCTCTCTGGCGTATCTAGCCTGCCATGGAGCATCCTTGGGGCTACGGTTCTGGTTGCAATGCCCGAGCTAGCGAGTGTGGTTGCACATCAGCTAGGTGATACTGAGCGCGTGACTTCGAATCTACCAGGCTTGATGATGAGTTTATTATTAATTTTGACGGTGCTATTTACCCCAAATGGCCCGGCAGAACAGATAAGGAAACATAAAGCTAGGAAGCAGTAAATCCCTCGATGAAAGGAAATACATGATCGGTTCAAAACGCAAAGGGTTCGGTGTAGTTACAACCGTAGCCATTGCAACCAGTGCGCTGCTGATATCGGCAATTCCGGCACATGCTGAAGTTGGCGTAAGTAGCAGCGAGATAAAACTAGGTATAACTGTGCCGCAGACCGGACCAGCTGCAACTGGATATAGCAAAGTTGCACCAGCCATGAAGGCATATTTTGCATATGTAAATGCAAATGGTGGCGTAAATGGCCGCAAGATTAATTTGATTATAAAAGATGACAAATATATTCCGCAAGAAGCAATAAATATGACTAACGAATTGATATTGAAAGATAAAGTGATGGCAATCGTTGGTGCCCTAGGTACCGCAAATAATTTAGCGGTAGCGAATAAGGTAAAAATTGCTAGCCGAGGCGTACCAAGCCTTTTTGTAAATACCGGATATAGCGGGTTTGCCGATAAGCAGAAATTCCCAACCACCTTTGCACTCTTTCCTTCATATGCAATGGAAGCAAAGGCGATGGCTGCGTATATTAAGGAAAATCTGCCAACTGCAAAAACTTGTGTACTGCTTCAAAATGATGATTTTGGTGCCGATGCTGCTGCAGGATTCAAAACTGGCGGCATTACATTTACCGAAACCGTTAAATATGTTTCAGGTACCCAGTCCTCTGCAACCGGACAAACTTGGATCGGTAAATTTGCTGCCGCTAAGTGTGAAGTTGTAGTGCTCTTTGGCGTTGGAACTGCTAACGCAATCGCACTCGGCGTTGCTGCGGCAGGTGGTTACAAGCCGCAATGGATTCTTGGTTCGGTAGGATCAGATGTAACTACTATCAAAACCACGCTAAATAACCCACAAGCTACCGCGCTAATGAACGGCGCAATCGGTGCTTCTTGGGCACCAGATTCAGCAGATTTGACTGACGAATATGTAAAACAATTCCGTGAAATCAATACCACCTATAACGCTGGTGCCGTTTTCGATTCAAACGTGATGGTAGGTATGAGTGAAGGACTTTTGGTCGTGCAAGCACTTCGCGCCGCTGGCACAAACCCAACTCGTAAATCGCTGATTGCAGCGATTGAAAACAAAGGTGCAACATTCGCTACGGCCGGGTTTTCATCACTTGCATACTCAGCAACCAGTCACGTTGGCCAAACTGGATTCTGGTTTGGTAAATATAACCTTGCTGGCGAACTTAAGTCAGTAGATGGTAAGTACACCATGTACACAACCGATTCAGCAGCCGGTCCCGTTGTTAAAGCTGAACAGAAGCGTCTGCCAATGCCAGCGAAAGGATTACCAAGTAACTCATGAAAAATCTAATGAGCAAGAAAAATAAAGTCATTGCCTTCTTGGCATCGACATCGCTAGTAACCATGACAATGGTCGCGCTCCCAAGCGCAGCACGTGCTGCAGATCCATCATGTACAAATCTTGTTGTAATCACACAATGCGTTGGTGCAACATCTGATGGCGCACCATACGTTGTACAAGTTCCAGCAAAATTTACGGGAACTCTCTTTCTCTTCTCGCATGGCTACCGACATTTTGTTGATATTCCTGCCGGAATTCCAGTTGTTGGCGGCTATACCGTAACTAACACGCCTCAACCAGCTCCGGGTAGAACAGTTGCAGAAATAACTCAAGTTGCAACATCCATGCTAGGTAAGGGCTACGCTGTAGCAGGCTCTGGTTTTGCGCGTCAAGGTTGGAATGTTGATAGCGGAATAAAGACCAACGTTGAACTAATCGGAATTATTAAAAAGCAATTTCCGAAAATCACCAAGGTAGTTGCTTGGGGCGAATCACTTGGTGGATTTATTACCCAAGCGTTAGCGGAAAAGTATCCAACCCTAGTAAACGCTGCTGCGCCACTCTGCATGGCAGCCGGAACTGTGGAAGCTGAACTAACTATGGCAGGCGATGTGGTTTGGGGATTGAAAACATTCTTCGACCCAACAATCGTTGGCGGTAATTATGCAGCTGGACAAGCCGGTTATGCACAAGCGATGGGCGATATTGTAAAAGCTCTCACCGTTCTTGGAACTTTACAAGCTGCAATTGCGGCAAACCCAACTGCGCCAGCTTGGCCAGCAACTTCTAAAGTGCCAGATACTTTAAAAGCAATCCCATCTCGCTCTGCATTAGTACTGGTAGGAGTGATGTCGGGTGTTGCAACCCAGAGCGCGCACTTCGATAACGCAACTGGTCCTGGTGATCCAAATGCATCAGCATATGTTTCATTCGCAGCTGCAATCTCACCAGCGCTTGGCACTTTAGAAAATATCGCCAACGCTGCCATTTTAGGGATTATGGCAACTTATGATGTTGAATTGCAAGCAGGTGGTGCAATTTTTGATAACACTAAGACTGACTATGCAGCTCGGTTAGGTAGCGATCTCTATACCTACGGTTCTGCCTTGAGCGGTCTTGATGCAGCAAGTGGTTTGTTGACTTATTTAAGCCCGCTAAATCCAGCAGCGCCACGTGCCAAAGGTGACGCAGCAGCGATTGCAAAGATGCGCGCCTTAGCATCACATACTGGAAAAATTAACGTGCCAACAATTGCGCTTGGTGCAGTTGCAGATCCTGCAACTCCACTTGGAAACGTGCAATGGTTAGCTGATCGTGCTGCAGAGCAATTAACTGCTTCGCGCGCTAAAGCTAAAGCTGCTTACTTAGCTGGAGGTTCATATGTGAAACCAGCCAGCAACTTCATGGCGGTCTTTCAAAAGACTCCTGCTAAGTACACGAAGTTCACAGCACTGGGAGCGCCTGATGCGAGTACTCCAGCCGCAAATGGCACAACTCATTGCAACACCACACCTGCTCAGGACTTAGCGATTGCAGATTTAGCTTATGCAGCAGCTAATACTGGACAGTTGGTAACAGGTGGAAAGTTGCTAACAATGCTTCGCAAAGCCGGTGGTCTCACCTATGACCCAGGCTTCAGAGCGCCACTACTTAAGTTCTATAACGAGGGTTAATAGAACTTAACTTACCGATCATGCGAAGGGGCCTAGGAAACTGGGCCCCTTCACTTTTCTGGAAAACTTTGGCATTAGATAGCCTTCGCAAGTGATTGATATTTCTTCGGCAACCTTGATGCGCGAATTTGGCGCAAAACTTGGGGCACAACTCCGGGCCGGTGACTTAATCGTTTTGCAGGGGCCACTTGGCGCTGGCAAGACGGCGTTAACCCAAGGAATTGGAAGTGCGCTTGGTTTCGATCAAATAACCTCACCGACTTTTGTAATTTCCAGAGTCCATATCGGAGAGCTTCCATTAATTCACGTAGATGCCTATCGGTTAATTGGCCATGAAAATTCTGCTTTTGAATTTGATGATCTCGATTTAGCGACCCAACGCGAAACCGCGGTCACAGTAATTGAATGGGGCGCTGAGGTAGCGCTTAGGTTAGGCGAGGATTATTTATTGCTCAATATCGAATACGGCGCGAGTGATGATTTGCGTACTATTAAAGTTTCAAAATTCGGCGCGCGTTGGAATGCCGTAAAGCTATGAGCATATTAGTTATAGATACTGCTACCGATAGAACTTGCGTAGGAATTTTCAATAATGGTGTAGAAATTTTTAGCGCCTTTCATGATGGCGCTATGGATCATGGCGAAGTTTTACCTAGGTTAGTTTCGGATGGATTAAAAATAGATCCAAATATTACGGAAGTAGTTGTCGGAATGGGACCAGGTCCATTTACTGGGCTTCGGGTTGGCATAGTTTTTGCTCAAACTTTTGCGACTGCAAGAAATATTCCTTGGATAGGAGTTTGTACTCTGGATGCAATTGCACTTGCTATTGCAGAAAATGAATTTATCGTGGCCACAAACGCGCGCCGAAACGAGATTTACTGGGCTAAGTACCTAAACGGTAAAAGAACAATTGGACCATCAGTTGCTAAACCAGAATCCCTAGCAGAATATAGTGAGAAGAAATTCGGTTTTGGATTTACCAGCGAACTTTCGCCACATCCAAAAGATTTGTTAAAGATTTCAATTGAAATACAGAACCAGGTAACTGAACCTATCTATTTGCGAAACCCAGATGCAGTTCCGACGATCGAGCGCAAATGATTATTTATCGTGAGATGGTGGCTTTTGATCTTGGTGCGGTACAAGCTATGGAACGCGCGGTATATCCAGATGATGCTTGGTCGCTCGCGCAATTTAAAGAGGAGTTAGCGGGGGTGCCGCGATCTCGTTTTTATATCGTTGCTTGTGAAGGTCAAGCGATTGTTGGCTACGCCGGCATCGCGATTACGCAAGATGTTGCCGATATTCATACTCTTACGGTCACCCCAAAATATCGACGCCGCGGCATCGGAAAGGAGCTGCTCCGTCAGATCGAAGGTTGGGCAATTGAGAAAGGTGCACTCTCATTAATGCTTGAGATGCGAGTGGAAAATAGTGAAGCAGAACCACTTTATGAAGCAGCTGGATATGAAGCGATTTCAGAACGTAAGCATTACTACGGCACCGGAGTTCATGCCATCATCATGAAGAAAATGGTGCACTATGAGAAGTGAGCCGTTGATTTTAGGAATTGAAACTTCTTGCGATGAAACCGCAGTTGGAATTGTGCGCGGTCGAAGGTTATTGGCAAATGTAATTTCATCAAGCGTTGCGGAGCATGCCCGGTTTGGCGGCGTAGTTCCAGAAGTTGCATCCCGCGCTCATCTAGAAGCGATGCAACCTGCAATTGCGAAAGCGATTGAAGATAGTGGTGTTTC
>CAZMNB010000046.1:0-9481 GCA_964567545.1 uncultured Bifidobacterium sp.
CCAGGCGAACCAACTAAGTACTACCCAACCGGTTTCCGTAACTACTTCCGCGTTGTAACAACTGATGATTTCCAAGGTTCCGCTGCTGCACAATTCGCGCAGAGCCAAGGTGTGAAGTCAGTTTACGTACTTAACGACACTCAGACTTACGGTCAAGGCGTTGCCCAAGCTTTCACTACTGAAGCTAAAAAGATAGGCTTGAACGTTCTTTCTGCCGGACCAGCTGGCGAAGGTTGGGATGCTAAGCAACCTAACTACGAAGCTCTCTTCACAAAGATCAAAGCGCTAAACCCAGACATGATCTACATTGGTGGAATCTTCGACCTAAACGGTGGCCAACTTGTTAAGGACAAAGTAAAAGTTCTTGGCGACAACACTAAAGTTAAGTTGATGGCACCAGACGGATTCACTGGATACCCAGACTTCTTGGCTCTTAAGGAAGCTGATGGCGCATATCTTTCATTCACAGGTCTTTCAATCGACCTATTCCCTAAGAATGGTAAGGCTGCGACATTCCAGAAAGATTATCTAAAGGCATACGGCAAGGCTCCTACTAGCTCATTCTCCGTTTACGGTGGCGCAGCTATGCAGGCAATCCTTGATGCGATTTCACGTTCAAACGGAACTCGTAAAGATGTATTCCTAAAGATGAAGACTGTAAATATTCCTGCAGCTAAGTCTGTTGTTGGAACTTCAATTCAATTTGATGATGCTGGCGATACTATTTATCACGACATCACCATCCTTGTAGTGAAGAACAACACAGAAACAACGCTAAAGAAGCTCACAGTTAAGTAGTACCGATTCACTAAGTGGGTGGTTTTGGATTTTATCCAAGGCCACCCACTTCTTAAATGAAATTAGTATTCTCAATAAGGGCGGGTAAATTGAAAGCCACAGCAGAAGTCAAAAAATTCACTGGCACTCGCGGCCAAATTAGACGTAAAAGAATCGAAACCTCTGGCGCATTAGTAATTGGCGCGTTAATGATTCTCTGGCTCGGTGTAAACCTAATTAAATCTCCAACACAGTTCGCACAAGTTACAGTGTTGGGGCTGCGTAACGGGTTGCTTTATGCCTTGATTGCCCTTGGCTACACGCTGGTATATGGAATTATTGAATTAATTAACTTTGCGCACGGTGACTTGTTTATGTTAGGCGCGCTCTTTTCTTCGTATTTCATCACAGTCTGGTTTCATCAAGAGAATTCTAATTTAACTGGCTGGTTAATTTTCCTACTAGCTTTAATCGCAGCAATGCTTTTTTGCGGCACAATTAATGTTTTAATTGAACGTTTGGCTTATCGAAAATTGCGTAGGGCACCAAAACTTGCGCCGCTGATTACCGCGGTAGGCATGTCATTCCTTTTGCAATTTATCGGAATTAAATGGAATGGTTCCACCCCAAGACAATGGCCAACCGTGATTCCACATGGCGAATTTGTTTGGTTTGGAGTAATTATTAGCCAAGTTACAATTATTTTGATTATGGTTGCGGCCCCCCTTCTATTACTTCTCACTTATGTCGTTACAAAAACTAAACGGGGTAAGGCCATGCGCGCTACTGCACAAGATCAAGATGCAGCCCGTTTGATGGGTATCGATGTTAATAAGACAATTTCATTCACTTTCGCGATTGGTGGTGCACTTGCCGGCGCAGCCGGCTTGCTGTATCAACAATCAGTAGGCACAACCAATTACAATCTTGGCTTTCAACTTGGCTTAATAGCTTTCACCTCTGCAGTACTTGGTGGAATTGGGAACTTAAATGGCGCTGTTCTTGGCGCACTTTTGATCGGTGTAGTTCAAGGCTTAAATGATGGATTGCCAATAGCGCTAGGTCAGAAATGGTCTCAAACCGTTGTATTTACAATTCTGATTTTAATTCTCGTGCTAAAACCCGCCGGCTTACTCGGTAAAGCAACTACGGAAAAGGTGTGAAGATGGCCCGTAACAAGAGTAAAACATCTAAATCAACTTCACAACGTAAATGGGCTACTGGTTACTTGATTGCAGTAGCACTGCTTTTCGTCACTTATCAATTCCTTTTCCCTTGGGAAGGGCTGCCTTCAAGCGTATATGACTTTTTGCAACTTTGGTTTCCGCCTACGGCAATTAATGAATCTTTGGTTTATGTAATTTGTGCACTCGGCTTGAATATCGTGGTTGGATATGCAGGACTACTTGATCTTGGTTATGTAGCATTCTGGGCGATCGGTGGTTATTGCGCTGGATGGTTCATGTCGGAATTTTTCTACATGGTAAACCTACATTTTCTTGGTTCGGTAGCGAAATCATCGCCCGGAATTCACGTAAATTTCTGGGGCGTTTTACTAATTGGCGGCCTTATCTGTGCTTTCTTTGGGATTTTAATTGGTGCACCAACGCTAAGGTTGAAGAGCGATTACCTAGCTATTGTTACTTTGGGTTTTGGTGAAATTATTCCGCAGATATTCTTTAATGGCGACAATATTGCTGGATTCAACCTTTCAAACGGTACTAAAGGAATCACAATTCTCGATTCAATTCCGGTCGGTGTTAAAAATATCGGACCATTTGATTTCGGATTTAGATTCATTATTTTTGTTTTCTTAGCATTTGTGATGGTTTTTATATCGCTCCGGTTGCGTAAAGGACGACTAGGTCGGGCTTGGCTGGCAATTCGTGAAGATGAACTAGCTGCGAGCATGATGGGCGTCCCATTGATGCAGACCAAACTAGCTGCCTATGCGGTAGGCGCTTTTGCTGGCGGTCTAGGTGGCGTAGCTTTTGCAACACATGTTAATGGCGTTTATGCAGAGCGATTTAATTTCTCAATTTCCATCTTCCTACTCGCAATGGTTGTGCTCGGCGGAATGGGTAACGTTTGGGGTGTAATTCTTGGAGCGCTCTTGCTCTCATGGATTAACTCCACCGGTTTGCCGGCATTTGGTCAGACTTTTAATAACAGATTTGGAACTGAAATTAACTTCCCTTCCTTTACCTTTTTACTATTTGGCCTCGTTTTGATTCTAATGATGTTATACAAGCGTGAAGGTTTAATTCCAGAGTCACGGCTTCGTTTGATTCTCCACGAGGGCGATCCAGAAGAAGACCTATCAGCAAAGGAGAGTAAGTAAATATGGCGCTCTCACCTGTAAAAGTTTTGCAAGCTTCAAACATCAGTGTCGCGTTTGGCGGATTGTTAGCGGTAAATGACATTACCTTCGACATTCCGGAAAAATCTGTCGTTTCTTTAATTGGTCCAAATGGAGCAGGAAAGACAACATTCTTTAACGTCTTAACTGGTTTATATAAGCCATCAGCTGGAACGGTAAATTATGACGGTAACGATATTACCGATTTGCCGCCACATAAAATTGCCTCGCTTGGGATGGCTCGCACCTTTCAAAATATCCGCCTCTTCGGATTAATGACTGCAGAAGAAAATCTTTTGGTTGCAATGCATTCTCATCTAAAATCAAAGTTACTTGCCACTATTTTCGGCACACCGAATCAACGTAGAGAAGAGCGAGAGGCGCTAGAGCGCTCACGAGAAATTCTTGATTTCGTAGGTATCGGAAAATGGGCCGGTGAGTACGCTCGTAATCTTTCTTACGGTGATCAGCGTAGATTGGAAGTTGCGCGCGCACTTGCGTTGAACCCTAAAGTTTTACTTTTAGATGAACCGACTGCAGGAATGAACCCACAAGAATCACAAATATTTATTGATTTTGTTTACAAAGTGCGGGCCGAACGTGATGTTGCGATTTTGTTAATCGAACATGATATGAAGGTAGTTATGAGCGTGTCAGAGCGAGTAACGGTTCTGGACCAGGGCGAAAAAATTGCGGAAGGTTCACCTGCCGATATTAAATCAAATCAACGTGTTATCGAGGCTTACCTAGGAAAAGCTAAGGGAGGCAAATAATGTCCGCGCTATTAGAAGTTAAAAATCTTAAAGTTGGCTACGGGAAAATCATTGCCGTAAAAGACATATCCATAACCGTTAATAAAGGTGAAATTGTTACTTTGATCGGTTCAAATGGGGCCGGGAAGTCAACAACTTTACGTACCATCTCTGGCTTATTAAAACCTAAGTCGGGCGAAATACATTTTGAAGGGAATCGAATCGATGGCAAAGAAGGCCACGAAGTAGTCAAACTTGGACTCTGCCAATCTCCTGAAGGCCGCCGAATTTTTCCACGTATGACAGTTAGCGAGAACTTGGATTTAGGTGCTTTCCTAAGAACCGATAAAGCGGCTATCGAAGCAGATCGCGAGCGCGTATTAGATTTATTCCCAAGGTTGCGAGAACGTATTTCACAACGTGCCGGAACCATGTCTGGCGGCGAACAACAGATGTTGGCGGTTAGCCGAGCAATGATGGGCGCGCCAAAACTTTTGATGTTAGATGAACCGTCAATGGGACTTGCACCGGTTCTGGTAGATATGATTTTTGAAACGATAACGAAGATTCGTGAACAAGGAATCACCATACTTCTGATCGAACAGAACGCTGCAGCAGCACTTGATGTTGCAGATCGAGCTTATGTTTTGGAATCAGGCACAATCAAAATGAGTGGCAAAGCATCAGATCTTGCAAAAGATTCTGCTGTGACAAAAGCTTATCTAGGCGGTTAGAACTTATCGCTTAGCAAGAATTAGATTTGTAATTCTTGCAGTGCATGTACGTTCACCTTTATCGTTTGTAATTACGATTTCGTGACAACAAAGTGTCTTGCCTAAAGTTATCGCGGTTGCCACACCCGTAACAATTCCCGAAGTAGCCGATTTATGATGGGTAGCGTTTACTTCAATCCCAACGATTCTCCGATCTGGTCCAGCGTGTAATTGCGCAGCGATCGAACCTAAGCTCTCTGCCAATACAACACTTGCACCACCATGCAGCAAGCCCATAGGTTGGGTATTACCTTCAACCGGCATGGTTCCAACCATTCGTTCCGGCGAAGCTTCAATTACTTCAATGCCCATTTTTTCACCAAGCGCACCGCGCCCGCGGACTTTTAAGAGTTCCATGTAATCATCTTTGTTGAATTCCATGGCGTCATTCTAGGCAATAACTCCATAGAATCACCGATGTGAAGCCGCGACTTTTATTGCTAGATGGCCACTCATTGGCGTATCGAGCTTTCTTTGCATTACCTGCGGAAAACTTCACAACTTCTACGGGACAACATACAAATGCCGTCTATGGATTCGCTTCGATGCTAATGAATTTGATCCGCGATGAACGCCCCACTCACATTGCAGTTGCTTTCGATGTATCTAGAAAAACATTTAGGAGTGAGAAGTATCCTGAGTACAAAGCAACTCGATCTGCGACCCCTGACGAATTTCGATCTCAATCTGCATTTCTTTATGAGTTAGTTGACGCTTTTGGAATTATGAGGTTCGAAAAAGAAGGATTCGAAGCAGACGATATTCTGGCAACTATTTCTACTTCAGCCGTGGCGAAAGGTTTTGAAGTTCTAATCTGCACTGGCGACCGAGATAGTTTTCAACTAGTTAGTGGCGAGGTAACTGTTCTTTACCCAAAGAAAGGCGTCACAGAACTTGCTCGAATGACACCAGAAGCGGTGTTTGAAAAATATGGACTAACCCCAGCACAGTATCCAGATTTTGCTGCGCTGCGCGGTGACCCAAGCGATAACTTGCCTTCAGTTCCAGGCGTTGGCGAGAAGACTGCAACTAAATGGATACAGGAGTACGGATCACTTACCAAATTATTGGAAAACGCCGATAAATTGGCTGGCAAAGTTGGTGAATCATTACGAGCCAGTATTGCAAGTGTAAAAACTAATCGCGAACTCACCTCATTGCTTCACGATGTACCAATTACATTTGAAGTTGCCAACTTGCTCTGGAGCGGTCCAAACGAAGCGGAAATTTCTAAGTTATTTGATCAACTAGAAATTCGTACTTTGAAGGAACGATTGAAAGTAATTGGAGTTTCAAATGCCTCGGTGTCAATAGTTACTGCAAAAGTAGACGAACCCATGGTTAAGCAAATCACCAACGATGAAATTGATAAGTTAATTAAGAATGAAAATGGTCCAATCACAATCGCAATTTCTTCTGCTAGTGGAAAAATACTTGAGTATTCAGTCCATATTTCAAGTGGCACTTATCATGTGCAATCTGGAGGTATCGGAAGTTGGTTCTCTGATCCAAAAATTGCGAAAATTTCGCATGTCGCAAAACCTTTAATTCGAGATTTTGGAATGGCAGGTTTAATTTTCGACACTGAACTGGCCGCATATTTGATTAATCCTGGAACTAGATCTTTAGAACTAACTGATTTAACTCAGAGATATTTGGGATTTGCCACCGATTCGCAAAGTGGAGCCAAGGTTGAAACTCTTTTTGATATCTCGAGTTTTGAACCGAGATCTGCGGCATGGATAGCGGAGTTAGCGGCGGTTTTGAGGAAGGATTTGAAAGAACGAGAATTGCTAAAACTTTTTGATGAGTTGGAAATTCCTGTTCTGAACTTATTGGCAGAGATGGAATCGCTAGGAATTGCCGTCGATATTAAGAAATTATCGGAGCTAGAGACTTTATTGCGAAATGATGTCGCGCGAGAGACCGCGGCAGCCCATAAAGCTGTGGGTCGAGAGTTTAATGTGGCTTCACCTAAGCAATTACAAGCGGTGCTTTTTGAAGATTTAAACCTACCCAAAACCAAGAAAATTAAAACTGGATTTACAACTGATGCGGAGGCGCTAGATTGGCTATTTATAAAAACTGGCCACCCAGTCCTGCAAAGTTTATTAAGAATCAGAGAAGCTGGGAAATTAAGAACCACTATCGAAGGTTTGATAACGGCAACCAGGGCAGACCAACGTATTCACACAACTTTTCAGCAAACAGTTGCAGCTACTGGAAGACTTTCATCGACGGATCCAAATCTTCAAAATATTCCAGTTCGCACTGAAGAAGGGCGAAAGATTCGAGATTGTTTTATTGCACAAGCGCCCTTCGTTGATTTAATGACAGCGGATTACAGCCAAATCGAGATGCGAATTATGGCTCACCTTTCTAAAGACATAAAACTACTTGAAGCATTTCATTCGGGTGAAGATTTGCACTCCACGGTAGCCTCTGAAGTATTTGGTGTGGCCAGAACTGAAGTTGATGCTGAGATGCGCCGAAAAATTAAAGCGATGTCTTACGGATTAGCTTATGGATTATCTTCTTTCGGGTTGGCGCAACAATTAGGTTTATCACCAACTGAAGCAAGTGAGTTAATGGATCGATATTTTGAACGATTTGGCGGCATTCAAACTTATTTGAAGAGCGTGGTAGTGGAAGCAAGAGCAAAGGGTTACACCGAAACCATAATGGGACGCCGACGTTATTTGCCAGATTTGAACCAAGATAATCGACAACGGCGTGAGATTGCCGAGCGAATGGCGCTAAATTCACCAATTCAAGGTTCTGCCGCTGACATAATTAAAGTTGCGATGTTAAATGTCGGAAGGGCTATTAATGAGGCAGGTGTTAAGTCTCGTCTATTATTACAAGTACACGACGAATTGATTTGTGAAATCGCACCGGGCGAGGCTGAAATAATGGAAAGTTTGGTTCGCAAAGAAATGGGTTCCGCATATCCGCTTAATGCGCCATTAGAGGTAAATGTGGGATTTGGCAAAACTTGGGATTTAGCAGCGCATTAAATTATTTGTTGGTGTCAGCATTATCTTCCATAGCATGTAAATCAGATTCTGCAGTTGGCAATCTATTTGCTGCCTTAAAATGTTTCTTACCAGCGGTCATAATTAAGTAGCCGGTAGCTACGCAAACACTGGTGATTAAGAAACACCATCTTGGTCCGTAATTTTCAGCAATTACACCGCCGATCGCTGATCCAATCGCAGCGCATGTGCCTTCCACAGTCCATAGCCATGCCAGTGCTGAAACTGCGCTCCCTTTCGGCCTAACCGCTTCGGTGACTTCCCAATAAAAAACTTGTTCAACTCCGCCTACCAAACCAATTATGGCAGCGAGGAAAATGAGGGACCAATCAGGGTAAGCGAGCGATAACGGCGCTACCGAAAGAATCCAAAATCTATAAGTGACTAGGAAACCTTTTAGTGGTGATAGTTTCCGGGAAATTGTTCCGGCAATCACGCCCCCAAAAACATTGAATAAACCAAAGACGGCGAAAATAAGCGCGGCTCTTGAAGGTAGATTTTCTTGAGTCGTATAAGCGGGTATTCCAATATTAAATGCGCCCCAACCGAAACCTATGACTACACCTTCTATCGCAAGAATCTGCATTGCCGGAACTCGCCAAATTGGCAGGGTATCTATTTCCTTCTGTTCCGGAATCCAATCTCGCGAAATTTTTGTAAAAGCAATTGAAATGCCTCCCACGAACATTAGTAAAGCGCAAAGTTGAAGCGCCGAATCAGGGCTTGAACTCAGAGAGAGCGAAGTTGCAATTACCGGGCCAAAAATTCCGGTGGCGCTCAGAACTGCAGTGTCAAGAGCATATGCCGTTCGCCATTGTTGTTCTGGTAACGCAATTTTCCAGAGTGGTCGGATTGATAAATTAATTGGTGGTGAGAAGAGACCAAATAAAAAAGCCATAATGATTAATTGTTTTGCGTTACTAGTAGCACTAAACCAAAGAATCGAAAAAGCAAAAGCTGGAACCATAATTCGCAGCGGCCATTTCTGTCCGTACTTATCGATAAAAGCACCGCGTAACCCAGCGGTTCCCGCACCTGCAATTGAGTTCGCACCAATTGCTAATCCCGCTAGCGCGATCGACCCAGTTTCGCGCTGCACTTTAAAAAAAATTGAAAGTGAAATCATCCCGTAGGCAATTCGGGCTGGAAGTGCGGCAATGATCAATACTCGAGCAGCAGGTACGCGTAAAAGTTCCAAATATCGACCCATTTTCGGAGTCTACCTAACCAAAAGTTCCCTGAATTGACCTAGATGGCGGGCTATAAGTAACCTTTCCCCTCGCTCACATCTCTTGCACTGACCTCGGACAGAGTAGGAAAGTGCCCAGTAAATTTAACAGGTTTTCTGGAGTCGGGTTGTGCGCTTACCTACTATTTTGAATCCCCAATCGGAGCAACTTGAGTATTGCAAATGTAGCTGTAAATGATATTGGTTCAGCAGAAGATTTCTTAGCCGCAATCGAAGGCACAATCAAGAATTTTAATGATGGAGATTTAGTAACTGGAATTGTCGTCCAGGTTGATCGCGATGAAGTTCTACTTGATATTGGTTATAAGACCGAAGGTGTAATTCCATCCCGCGAACTCTCTATCCGTCACGACCTTGATCCAAGTGAATTGGTAAAAGTTGGCGACCGTGTCGAAGCACTTGTTCTTCAAAAGGAAGATAAAGAAGGACGCTTAATACTTTCCAAGAAACGCGCTCAATATGAAAAAGCATGGGGCGACATCGAAGGCAAGAAAGAACGCGATGAAGTTGTTGTCGGAACTGTAATTGAAGTTGTA
>CAZMNB010000047.1:0-6383 GCA_964567545.1 uncultured Bifidobacterium sp.
TTGAAAAACATATTAATTGGTAACAATAGAAAAACTAAGAAATACTTCTTTTGCTTCTTTTCTTGAAGTTTTCTCCCAGACAGTGCCAAGAATAATGCTAACCCGAGAAAGACAACCCAGTAAGAAGGTCTTGTTAAACAAAGCAGGAATCCGCTAATTATAAAAAGATAAAATTTTTTGTTGATTGCAGAATAGACTAGCGCAAGCAGTAGGAATAGTTCAAATATTGTGTCCTGCGATGAGTAACATAGCCAAACTAAATAAGGATTGGCAGGCAATGCTGAAAGAGCTATTAGTCTTGGCCAGAAACTTGGAATATTTTGGCAGATTAGAAAATATATTACAGATGACGCCACAAAATATAGAACAATCACAGGAAAGTAATTGGGCGAGAGCCAAACGAATGGTAAAAGCATTAAAGCTTTACCTACAGGATAGAAATTATCTGACGGTAATTGAAGATTTAGAATCTCTCTGGCTTTATGTTCCCCATTGCCAATCCAAATTGGAAGGTCACTCACTTGATTCACAAAAAATAAAGGAGTCAAACAAATTAATACATAAGATATTAACTTCCAGTCTAATCTAAGATTTATCCTAGAGAATTCCTTTATACGATAATTCATAGGCACAATATAAGTGGTTTTACGCTTGATTGCAGGCAAAACGCGTAGTGCTGTGTGTGGCGGTTAATTTAAACAAGTAACTTTCAGCAAAAGTATCTACGCATTTGTTGCCACGGTTCATTCCTGTGTGTCCGTCAGAATCAAAAATTAATAAGATGGAATTTGGGAATTTTCTTGACAGTGCGATTGCCCAGTCATTAGGAGTCGCTGGATCTCGAGTAGTCCCAATTATCATAACTCGACTGGTAACTTGTATGTTTAAATTTGAATTTATGTGAATTACGTTAGGAACTAAATATTTACAGAGGATACCATTGGCTGCTAGAAATGGACCAAAAATTGGTGCGACAGTTACAAATTTTTGATAAGTGATCATATTTGGAACGGTTTCAAAAGAATTAGGCCAATCAAGACAACTAATTATTGGAGCAATATCGTTCTCGTTGGAGAAATACTTGCCAGTTTGACTTCTGCCTGAATACTCGTCAGATAATTCCAGAAGCAACGAACCATCACCCAGAAGCGCATGATTAAGCGCTCGAGCCAATTTTGGCCAACCAGTTACGTCATCGTATAGTGCCGATGCGATGCCTAAAATTGCAAGTGAGTCGTTCAGTTTTCTTTCTGATTTGGTCCACAATGGTTCAATTTGCAATTTTTTTAATAAGTTTAAGATCATAACTTTACTAAATTTGTTTTCGATTAGAAATCGATCTAGTGCTAATTCGAAACCATTAGCTTGTGCTAAGTTTTGTTCTTGAATCGAGAGTGACGGATTTATTGCGCCATCTAAGATCATTTTCCCTACTTTTGTAGGGTAAAGCAATGCGTAAAGCGTCCCTAAATAAGTTCCGTAACTCTTCCCAAGATAATTCAACTTTGGTTCATCAAGAGCCAAACGCAAAATTTCCATATCTTTTGCGGATTCAAGGGTTGAAAGGTGCGTTAACTTGGTCCCGGCCGACTTTTTGCAGCGACTTGCAAAAAACTTTGCATTTTCGAGCATTTTACGCTGGTTTTCAGGGGTATCAGCGATCATTGGTCCAGCAAGCATTTTGTCTGTTTCTTTATCAGATAAACATCGGATCGGATCACTTTGCCCGACTCCGCGTTGGTCAAAACCAACAATGTCGTATCTTTCGCGGATTGCAGGACTTACGATGTTTTCGGCGTTATATGCATAATCAAATGCTGAGGCGCCAGGACCGCCCGGATTTACTATTAGAGCACCAAGTCTATTGCGTTGATCGGTTGCGCTAAATCTAATGACTTTGAGATGAAATACATCGCCGGTCAGATTTTCATAATCTACCGGTACGAGAAATGTTGTACATTCGAACTTGTAATAACATGTTTTCCACTTTAGGTCTTGGTTCTGAAATTCCTTTAGTGTCCAATTTTTTGGTATGTTGTTTAAGTTTAAATAGATTGGGTAAGAAATAAATAGGGCAGCAATCAATATAAATAATAAAAGTTTCTTTTTAGTCATTTCAACGAGCACATTAGCGCTTCAAGGGTCAGAAGCGGTGCGGCGTTGTGGGAAAGGTTAGTACGAGCCTGCATGATTGATTCGATTTTCATAATCGTGAGCTCTGGAGTTGTGAACTCTGCAATTTCCTGAATCTCATCCAACAAGTCGGTATTAATTATAAATTCCACACTTCCCGATTGCAATAGCAATACATCTCGATAGAGAGTTGCGATGTCTAAAAGTGCATTATCGATGCTGTCTCGTACTGCACGCGTCTGCCTAGATTTTTGCTCTTTCTCTAGATCTTTTACCGCTTTAGCTCCCCCCGAAATAAGGCCACGCCCAGTGCCTTGATACGCATCTTGGAGGGATTTCAGCTCCTTATCATCACGTTCTTCAGAGCCAGATTCGGCGTCCTGGGTGGCGAGTTCAAGTAGGGTGGCGGCGGCTCGAAATGCCGCTGAAATATCGTGAATTTTGATGGGTAGGTTGAGAATTTGGAGACGACGAGATCGGGATTCTGAGTTGGTAGCTAAGTACTTAGCTCGGCCGATATGGCCTTGGGCAATCCGAGCGGCAAATGTTGCCATCTTTGGATCAATCCCATCTCTGGAAGTTAAGAGTTCAACAATTACTTGCTGCGAAGGTGTTCTAAGTAAAAGGTGGCGACAACGGGATCGAATAGTTGGCAGCACGTCGGTAATTGTTGGAGCGCAAAGTAACCAAACGGTTCGAGCTCCGGGTTCTTCAATGGCTTTCAAGAGAGCATTTGCAGCCGCTTCTGTAAGTCGATCAGCATCCTCTAATACAACTACGCGCCAACCAGATACGGATGGTGCCCATGAAGACCTCGAAACTAATTCGCGAATATCGTCAATTTTTAATGAAAGACCTTCGGTTTTAATTAACTCGATATCAATGTGGCTACCATTTTGTGCCGTTTTACAATCTACGCATTTGTCGCAACCATCATTTGGACAAAGTAACGCGGCAGCAAATGCGATAGCTGCATTAGAACGACCTGATCCAGGTGGACCAGAAAACAACCAAGCGTGAGTCATCTCTTGAGAAATGTCTTCTGAATTCTTTGCAGCCGAAATGGCTTCTTTTAAAATTGAAACTATTTGCGGTTGACCGATAATCGCATCAAAGGTTGACATTGAGGTATTTCGAGATGCGTTCAGTAATGTCTTGATGAATTTCTTCAATAGCACGACCAGCATCAATTACTAGATAGCGTTCTGGATCTAGCGAAGCGAGTTGCAAATATTCCTGGCGAACCCGATTATGAAAATCTAACGGTTCGGATTCAAGGCGATCAGCGCCCTTAATTCGTTGTAGACCAATTTCAGGGCTTTGATCGAGAATAATTGTGATCGTTGGAGTTAAAGATTCAGTTGCCCAGCGTGAAATACGGGCTATTTCTGCAGGGTCTAGGACCCGGCCAGCTCCCTGGTAGGCAATCGAGGAGTCGAAGTATCGGTCGGTAATAACAATTTCGCCTCGGTCTAACGCAGGACGGATTAGCGAATAAACATGGTGCGCACGATCTGCGGCATACATCAGCGCTTCCGCGCGCGGTGAGATTGCACCTGTCTCATTAGCTAGAAGTATCTTACGTAAATTCTTTCCAAGTTCAGTTCCACCCGGCTCGCGAGAGAGAGTTACTATCTTGTTTTGCGATTCCAACCACTCTTTTAATAATTTTGTTTGGGTCGATTTTCCAGAACCTTCGCCACCTTCAAAAGCTATGAAAAGTCCGTTTGTGACAGGGGTAGTTATTGCGCCAAGTTCGCCTCGAAATGCAGATTTAATATCGCTGAAAAAAGAAATTCCTGGGCGATCTTTCATTTGATGGTAAGAAATTACTCCTACAGTAATTGCAATTAAGGAAGAGAAGGCCATCGTGAAAGCCGCACCGTTATAAGTGAGATGAATATTTTGAATTTGGAAGTTATGTTCGCCAATTGCAGCAGCAATGACCGGCGCAATCGCAAGAACGCCAACAAGGACGATCCGAATTAGCGATTGCACGAATGCAAAAGTGCGACCCCGAACGTCATCAACAACTTCCATGCCAAGCATGGTGAAACCTGTAACCCAGGAAATGCCGGCAAAAGCGCCGAGTAAAACCACAATGAAAATTGCTAGAACTAAGTTTTGGATTAGCGCCAAAATAAGTAGGAAAAATCCGGAGGTAGTAAGGGCTGCGCCGAAAAGTCGGCGGCGCGAGAATTGTGCAAAGACTTTAGGGCCGGCGGCGATACCGAGGGCAAGGCCCGCGAAAACAGCGCCAAATAGCACTCCGTAGGCTGCTTCACCCGCTTGAAGGTCACCAACAAATGTCCGAGCCAGGCCGATTACCGCACCTGCTGCAACGAATGCGCCCAGCATCCCAAAAATGAGCCCGCGAATAACTTTCGAAGAGGAAACAAACTTCCAACCTTCGAGGAGTGAGCGACTCATGCTTTCATTTGCTTTTTTCTTTTCAGATGGACCGCTTGGAATTTCTTTTAACCGATAAACGGTAAGCGCACAGAAAGCAAAACTAAATGCATTTATATAAAGAGCAATGTCGGCGGCGGAGCCATGTTTCAAACTAAATGCTGCAGCAATTGCGCCAGAAATAAGTGCGAGGATTGAGAAAACTGCTGCTGCGAATGGTGCAGTCCCATAAGCTGCTAAAAGGCTTACCTGATTTGCATTCTCTAGTTTATGTTTCGGAACTAAGTTTGGAACAGTTGCTTCCTTAGCCGGACTCCAAAATAGCGAAACAGTTTCGACAAGAATTGATGCGGTATAAAGCCAGAAATAATTTCCAACGATTGGGATAGAAAAATAAAGTGCAAATCTAAGAATGTCGCAAATAATCATTAACCGACGTCGATCAAAACGGTCTGCAATTACACCTGCAATAGGTCCGAGTATCACAGCCGGTAGTAAACGAACGATAAATACGCCAGCTATCGCAAAGTTAGCTTTTGCGTAGTCACCGTTAGAGAGTTGTTGTGCAAGTGCAGTTGTAGCAAGTAAACCTAGCCAATCTCCAAATGAGGAGAATGCCATTGCGCGCCAAAGTTTGCGGAATGCTGGGATTGAAAGCACGCTATCGCGTACGCCTGGGGTTGGCGGTGCTGGATTAGGTAGCGAAGCAGCCATCATGAAGAAAGCCTATCTCTAGGGTTTTTCGCTCTTTTTTGGCTTGCCGGACGCTGCTTTTTTAGCCTTACGTTTCGCGCCTGCACCTTTTATGGTTTTTTCAGTGAGGGTTGGTGCAGTCTTTTTACTCTTTGATTTAGATTTCAGACGGCTTGGTTTCTTCGAAAGGCCTTCGCTTTCGTTGGCGATTTCCCATGCCCGCCTTCCGGCAAGTAGTTCAAGTCCGCGTTCTAACGTCATTGCTTCAACGGTGTCACCGCGGCGTAGCGTTGCGTTTGATTCACCATCGGTTACATACATGCCGAAGCGACCATCTTTAAGAATAAGTGGGCGGCTTGTTTCTGGATCAACGCCAAGTTCTTTAAGTGGTGGTTTTGCAACACCACGACGACGAACTTTTGGTTGTTTGTAAATTTCAATAGCGCCATCGAGTGAGAGCGAAAATATTTGATCATCGCTGGTAAGGGTTCGAGAATCTGTGCCATGTTTTAAGTATGCGCCGTAGCGACCATTTTGTGCGGTGATTGGTACGCCTTCATATTCTCCGATAGTGCGAGGTAGTGAAAGTAGTAAAAGTGCATCATCGAGTGTGATTGTGTCGAGCGACATTGTAGAAAGTAGCGATGCAGTTTTAGGTTTTGGTGCATCTTTCTTCTTCCGCTTTTTCTTGCCACCTTCAGGGATAACTTCTTCGGGAAAAACTTCTGTTACATATGGACCGAAGCGACCAGATTTTGCAATAACTTCTAAAGTGGTTTCTGGATCAACGCCAAGTTCACGTTCGCCTGATGGCGCAGCAAGAAGTTCAATTGCTTTCTCTAAAGTTAACTCGTCTGGTGCAAGTGATTCGGGAATGTTTGCGAACTTACGATCATCGCCAAGTCCTTCTTGTAAGTAAGCACCGAAGCGACCGACGCGAATTTCAATAGTCTCGCCCATTTTCATGGTGTTGATTTGTTGGGCATCGATCGCACCTAAGTCGGCTGCGAGTTCTTGTAGTCCTGGTTGACCATCGTGGCCATAGAAAAAGCGCGTTAACCAACTAACTCGGTCTTCTTCGCCGTTTGCGATTCGGTCAAGATCTTCTTCCATTGATGCGGTGAATTCGTAATCTACGAGCTTTGCGA
>CAZMNB010000047.1:6483-8977 GCA_964567545.1 uncultured Bifidobacterium sp.
CGGTCAAGATCTTCTTCCATTGATGCGGTGAATTCGTAATCTACGAGCTTTGCGAAGTGCTGTTCGAGTAAGCCAGTTACTGAGAATGCAAGGAAAGTTGGGACTAAGGCGCGACCGCGTTTTGCGACATAGCCACGGTCTTGAATAGTCTGCATAATTGAAGCGAAAGTTGAAGGGCGGCCGATACCAAGTTCTTCTAGTTTTTTCACAAGAGTTGGTTCGGTGTAACGTGCTGGTGGTTTTGTTTCATGTGCTTCGCAAATGTATTGCGTTACTGGAACTGATTGGCCAATCACCATTGCTGGTAGCCGCTTATCGGAATCCTCCTCGCTCTTCTCGTCATTCAATTCTTCGTATGCTGCGAGGAATCCAGGGAAAACGACCACACTACCGTTAGCCCTAAAAACAAGATCCCGACCGTCTGAAGTGCGGACATCGAAATCAACGCGAGCTTGCATCTTCTTTGCATCTGCCATTTGAGATGCAACGGTTCGTTTCCAAATTAAATCGTAGAGCGCGAATTGATCACGGGAAAGTTCAGGTGCTAATTCGCCGGGAGATTTAAATACTTCACCTGCGGGACGAATCGCTTCGTGCGCTTCTTGGGCATTTTTAGTTTTAGAGGCGTAAACCCGAACTTCGCTAGATACGTGGTCGGCACCGTATAAAGATTTTGCAGCGTTACGGGCTGCGTTGATTGCAGCTTGCGAAAGATTTACTGAGTCGGTACGCATGTAAGTAATATGGCCGCTCTCGTAAAGACTTTGCGCAATACGCATAGTTAATTGCGCTCCCCAACCAAGTCTCGAACCAGCATCTTGTTGCATTGTGGAAGTTGTGAAAGGTGGCTTTGGTCGTTCGGTACGTGGTGAATCTTCAATTGATTTAACGGTAAGTGGTTCACCTTTAAGAGCATCAGTTAATTTGGTGGCAGCGGTTTCATCAAGGAGCAAGATGTTGTTAAGCGATTTCTCTTTTACTGCGCCATTAGAATCAAAATCGTTTGTGGTGGCAACGCGTTTGCCCGAAATCGTTAGCAGGCGTGCGTTAAAGCCGGCTTCACATTGGGCGGTGAGATCCCACCAAGATGATGAGATGAAGGCCATCCGCTCGCGTTCGCGTTCGACGATTAATCGGGTTGCAACTGATTGCACGCGGCCGGCGGAGATGCGCGGCATGACTTTCTTCCAAAGTACCGGAGATAAGCGGTAACCAAAAAGGCGATCTAGCACGCGGCGAGTTTCTTGAGCGTCAACTAATTGTTGGTCGATATCGCGAGTTTCATTTACAGCTTTTAGAATTGCTTCTTTAGTAATTTCATTAAATACCATCCGTCGGACTGGAACTTTAGGTCGAAGAATTTCCATTAGGTGCCAAGCGATTGCCTCACCTTCGCGGTCTTCATCTGTTGCGAGGATTAGCTCTTCCGCATCCTTCAAAAGTTCTTTTAGCTCGGCAACTTTTTGTTTCTTATCTGGGTTAATTACATAGAGCGGTGCGAAATCATTTTCAATATCTACGCCTTCACGCGACCACGGAAATTTCTTAACTTCTTTTGGAATATCCGCGGCACGTTGTGGTAAATCGCGGATGTGACCGATGGATGCCTCGACGACATAATCGTCGCCGAGGTAGCCACCAATTTTTCGTGCTTTCGCTGGAGATTCGACAATCACCAATTTCTTGAGTGATTTCACCACCCCAAACTCCTAACGTAAGTAATTATTTAGAAGTCTTAAGCGATTGAAGTTGATTGACGTCGGGAACGAATCAATGAACCAACAATTATCGCAACCGCCAATAGCGAAATAGCGGTACTGATAGTTGTCTTGCCATCAAGTGCGAATCCAACGATTGCTGGTGTAATCAAAAGACCAACCAGGTTCATCACCTTGATTAGTGGGTTGATTGCTGGGCCAGCAGTATCTTTAAATGGATCGCCAACGGTGTCGCCGATGATTGTTGCAGAGTGAGCATCAGAGCCTTTTCCGCCGTAATTACCGTCTTCCACCATCTTCTTTGCGTTATCCCATGCGCCACCTGAGTTAGCTAAGAATACCGCCATCAAAGTTCCAGTTCCGATTGCGCCAGCAAGGTATGCACCAAGTGCACCTACGCCAAGGCCAAAGCCAACTGCGATTGGAGCCATCACTGCAAGAGTTCCTGGGGTTGCAAGTTCCCGGAGTGAATCGCGGGTACAGATATCTACCACGCGACCGTACTCTGGCTTTTCAGTGCCTTTCATAATTCCTGGGTGCAATTTGAATTGGTTACGAACTTCAACCACAACTGCGCCGGCAGCGCGCGAGACCGCGTTAACTGCAAGACCAGAGAATAAGAATACAACTGCTGCGCCGATGATCAAACCAACAAGGTTACGTGGGTTTGCTACATCGAGTACGCCTTGGAATTGCAACGCTTGATCCGCAATTGCTTTTCCTTTTTCCAGAACAGAATTCTTGATTGCGTCAGTGAATGCACCAAAGAGCGCAGT
>CAZMNB010000048.1:0-8887 GCA_964567545.1 uncultured Bifidobacterium sp.
AGATGTGAAATTAGATATTGGTAAGAAATTAACTAAAGGTTTAGGTGCAGGTGCGTCACCAGAATTAGGTACTCAAGCGGCGCTTGATCACGTCGAAGATATCGAAGAAGTTTTACGTGGCGCAGATATGGTGTTTATAACGGCAGGCGAAGGTGGCGGAACTGGTACTGGCGGTGCACCAGTTGTGGCAAAGATTGCAAAAGATTTAGGCGCACTTTCAGTTGGTGTCGTTACTCGACCATTTTCTTTTGAAGGAAAACGTCGTTCATCACAAGCGGATGAGGGTATTGAGAAACTCCGAAGCGAAGTAGATACGTTGATTGTAATTCCAAATGATCGGTTACTCTCAATTTCCGATCGATCTATTAGCGCTATTGAAGCTTTCAAAACTGCAGATCAAGTTTTACTATCTGGAGTTCAAGGAATTACTGATTTAATCACTACCCCAGGATTAATTAATCTCGATTTCGCAGATGTTAAAAGCGTAATGTCTGGTGCTGGCTCTGCTTTGATGGGAATTGGGTCTGCTAGAGGTGAAGCTCGTTCTATTCGTGCTGCTGAGTTAGCAATTTCAAGCCCATTATTGGAAGCATCTATTGATGGCGCACATGGCGTGCTCCTTTCAATCGCAGGTGGTTCAGATTTAGGTTTATTTGAAATTAGCGAAGCTGCTGAATTAGTTGCTAAGTGCGCTCATCCAGATGCAAATATTATTTATGGCACGGTAATTGATGATGCGCTGGGTGATGAAGTTAGAGTCACTGTAATTGCAGCAGGCTTTGATGGCGGTGCGCCTAAGAAAATGGCGATGCCGATAATTGACTCTGCAGCTGTATCTGGAAATGCAAACCCAATTCCAACTAACGACCCATTAGCTGTAGCGCTGGATTCTCACGAGGAGAAACCACGACGCCGGATTACTTTCCAAGAATTAGTTAGTGAAGATGAAATCGATATCCCTGATTTCATGAAGTAATACACCTAATGATTCGCGAAATATTTACTTCGCGTGCTGGCGGTGTTAGTGCTGGAATTTATGAATCTTTTAACCTTGCGCAACACGTTGGGGATGATCCAGAGAGAGTTGCAGCAAACCGGGCCCGCTTAGCAAAGACTCTCGGGTTGACCGAAGATCGGGTTTTTTACATGGATCAAGTTCATGGATGTGAGATTGCAATGATCGAAAGGTCTAAACCATTTTCGAATATACCAAAAGTTGATGCGCTGATCACTCAAGAATCCGGCACAGCTTTGGTGGTTTTAGTTGCCGATTGCATACCGTTACTTTTTCGGTCTTCCGTTGCGATTGCTGCCGTACATGTTGGGCGGGCAGGTTTGGTTGCAGGAATCGTAGAAGCAACTATCGCTAAGTTGCAGTTATTAGGAGCTAAAGTAAGTGAAATTACAGCAGTTATTGGACCATCCATCTGTGGAAATTGTTATGAGGTATCTGCAGAGATCTATTTAGATGTCCTTAATAAGTATCCAGCAACTGCGACGCTGAGAAAATTGAATCATTTAGATTTACCTGCTGGAGTTATTTCAATTCTTGATAGTTATGAAATTGAATATTCACGGGAAAATTCTTGTACTGCCCATGATGAAAACTTATTCTCGTATCGCCGCGAAGGGGTAACTGGAAGACAGGCAGGTGTAATCGCATGGTGATCGGCGATCGGAAGACCGAACTCGCGGCTGGGTTAGTCGCAACTAAATCTCGAATAGCGGCGGCAGCTAAAAGTGTAAATCGCGATCCTAAGGATATTTCACTCATTGTAGTTACTAAGACTTTTCCCAGAACCGACGTAGATTTTTTATATGAATTGGGAGTTCGAGATTTCGGTGAAAATCGAGATCAGGAAGGTTCGGTTAAATCCGAGAATTCCCCTAACGATGCAAGGTGGCACTTTCAGGGGCAAATCCAGAGCAATAAAATCAAGTCAATCTTAAGTTGGGCAGCTGTAGTTCACTCTTTGGCAAATCTCGATCATGCAATCCGGCTGAATGATCAATTTCTTAAAATTACCGACGAACTTGGTTTAGAGAAATATCCGGTTTTAATTCAAATCTCGCTTGACCCAGAAGTCCGGGTGGAGCGTAATGGAATAGAACCTCGCGGACTTCCTGGGTTTGTAGCTGAAATTGCAAAATTGGAAGGATTAGAATTAAAAGGCTTAATGGCAGTCGCGCCACTTTCAGAAGAGCCAGATCGAGCTTTTGCAAGAATGGCAGCCGTTTTCAACGAATTTCAAAGAGATAATCCTGAAGCTAATTGGCTTTCAGCGGGGATGAGCGGTGATTTTGAAAGCGCAATTCAGTACGGCGCGACACATGTCCGGATCGGTAGTTCAATCCTCGGTAACCGGAGCTACCCCTAATAAAATTACGCCATGGTTAATGCGCTTCGAAAAATGACTAATTATTTGGGCTTGACAGAAGATGATTTAGTTTCTGACGCCCAACTTGCCCCAACTCCTACACCACCGCCACGCAGAATTTTGCCGAAAGCTACTAGCGATCTTGCGCCAGTTGCCACGCCAAGACTTTCAGTTGCGCAACCAACTCTTTTGCAAACGGAAGTACCACCTGTGCTTGATCGTATCGTTACGCTCCACCCTCGGTTTTATAGCGAAGCAAGAACTATTGGTGAACACTTCCGATCTGGCTCACCAGTGATAATGAATTTGAGCGATATGGAAGAGAGTGAACGGAAGCGTTTAGTTGATTTTGCTTCAGGTTTAGTTTTTGGTCATTCTGGAACCATCGAGAGAGTCACTCCAAAAGTTTTTTTACTTTCACCACCTAACGTAATGGTTAGTACCGAAGTTAAAACTGCGGCAGCTGACGCAAGTTTCTTTAACCAAAGCTGATTCAAGAAACGTGTTAAACATTGGCAATTTGATTGCCACAGTATTAGAACTGTATCTTTTTATATTATTTGTACGTTTAATTTTTGACTATGCTCGCATGTTTGCCCGAAATTGGCGCCCGCGCGGCGTTATTTTAGCTTTTGCGGAATTAACTTATTCCCTCACTGATAAACCGCTCTTTTTCATACGTAGATTCATCCCGCCGCTGCGACTCGGAGCGGTAAGTTTAGATTTATCATTTGTGGTTCTCTTTTTTGGAATCCAATTACTGATTGGAATTATTAGTTAATTTTTTACTAATTTTAGAGATAAACCCAATTCATTCTCACCAAGCTTTAACGCAATATCCCTCTCAATAGAAGTTGCCAGAACTTCTTGCGAAATTAGTTCATATCCATTTTTAATGGCCTGGCTCACGGAATCGTTAGCATTCCAATACATGGCGATCCGATCGCTGATATCAAAACCGGCATTCTTTCGTTCATCCTGGACTGCCCGGATTACTTCACGGACTTGGCCCGCCGCTATTAATTCAGGGGTTAATGCAAGATCTAGCGCAACGCTTTCACCGCTATGGCTCGCGACCGACCAACCTTCTCGAGGAGTTTCTGTGATAACTAAATCAGTTTCCATAATTTCAGCTACTTTACCGGCGCCATATTCAATAATGGCTTTGCCAGAGTTACGAATCTCACTCGTCAATTCGTTTGGATTTAATTCTGCAATCTTCTTTGAAATTGGCTGCACGTCTGCTCCGAAAGTTAAGCCTAAACTCTTGAAATTAGCTTTGATGGAAATATCAACAAGTTCGGAACCAGTGCTGGAAATATCATCAAGTTTTAATACGTTTAATTCATCAGAAATTTGTTCTTTAAGTTGTTGATCTAACGCTATCCAACCCGAAGCTGAAATTAACGCTCGTGAAAGCGGTTGCCTGATCTTTACTTTTGATTCCGCGCGAGATGCTCGACCAAGTTCAACAAGGCGGCGAGTTAGCGCAACTGAATCTGAAAGTTTCTTATCAATCAAATCCAATTTTGCGATTGGAAAGTCAGCCAAATGAACAGATGCGACAACATTTGGAGTGACTGGCCGAATTAATTCTTGCCAAACATGTTCAGTAATAAATGGGACAAGCGGAGCCATCAGTAAAGTTAATTTCTCAAGACATTCGTGCAAAGTTGAAAGCGCAGCAACATCTCCATCCCAAAAACGCCGACGGGATCTACGCACGTACCAGTTAGATAAATCGTCTATGAATTTTGCAATTGTTTCTCCGGCTGTTTGAGAATCGAAGTTTGATAGGGCGCCATCAACACTTTCAATCAGTTGATTCAATTCGGAAATAATCCAGCGATCCATAATCGGCCGCTTTGAAATATCAATTATATTTTCCATTAGTAAAGGGTTGAAATTTGAAGCCCGGGCATAAAGAGAGAGAAATGAAACGGTATTCCAATAAGTAAGTAGAGTCTTTCTAACCACATCGGAAATTGCGCTATGTCCTACGCGACGTGCGCTCCAAGGTGATCCATCTGCCAGCATGTACCAACGGACCGCATCGGCTCCATGTTGGTCCATCAGGGCCATCGGTTCTAAAACATTGCCAAGGTGCTTGCTCATTTTCCGACCATCTTTGTCGAGAATATGTCCAAGGCAGAGCACTGTTTTGTATGAGGATTTATCGAAAACTAAAGTTCCAATTGTCATTAAAGTATAAAACCAGCCACGGGTTTGATCGATTGCTTCGCAAATAAAATCAGCTGGGTAAGATTCATTAAATCTTTCAACCGAACCTGGTTGATGCGGATATCCCCACTGTGCAAATGGCATTGCGCCAGAGTCATACCAACAATCGATTACCTCTGGGACTCGAACCATTATTTCGGGACATTCAAGACACTTAAATGTTATGTCATCTACAAATGGGCGATGTGGGTCTATTTTCGTAACATCGCTACCAACTAGATCGCTTAATTCCTTCAAAGACCCAATGCATATCTCATGATCGGCAGCGCACCGCCAAATTGGTAGCGGCGTTCCCCAAAATCTATTTCTAGAAACCGCCCAGTCTATGTTGTTATTTAACCAATCGCCGTATCGGCCAGTTTTAATAGTTTCTGGATGCCAATCCGTGTTCTGATTTTCTTTGATTAGCGCATCTTTAATCTTTGTTGTTTTGATATACCAAGATGGTTGCGCATAATAAATAAGAGCAGTATGACAACGCCAACAATGCGGATATGAGTGTTCATAAGGTTGATGTCGGTAAAGCTTGCCGGTTTTTCTAAGTTCTTTAACCAGCGATTTATCAGCTTCTTTGAAGAAGATGCCACCTATTAGCGGAACTTCGCTAGCAAAATTTCCATTTGCAAGTACTGGGTTTACTACCGGCAGTCCATACGCACGGCAAACTTGTAAATCATCGGCACCGAAAGCTGGGGATTGATGTACCAGCCCGGTTCCATCTTCGGTAGTTACATAGTCAGCCATAACCACAAAATGAGAATCTGGGATTTCGACAAAATCAAACGGACGTTCATATGTTGTTCGTTCTAAATCTTCACCACTGACTTTATACAAAACTTCAAAATCGCCAACTACATGAGCCAATTCTTCCGCTACGACTAATATTTCGCTTTCTTCGCTTTCAGGTTTATTAGTCTTAACTACTACATATGTGACTTTCGGGTTTACCGCAATGGCGGTATTTGAAACTAAAGTCCATGGGGTAGTAGTCCAAACTAAGAGCGATGCGCCTAATTCGGCAAGCTTTCCAGAAGTGATTGGAAAGCGAACATATACAGATGGGTCAGTAACAGTTTCATAACCTTGGGCTAGTTCATGATCGGAGAGGCCAGTGCCACACCTTGGACAATATGGCGCAACCCGGTGATCTTGGGAGAGTAAACCTTTTTTCCAAATTTCTTTAAGAGACCACCAAACACTTTCAACATACTCACTAGACATGGTCCAATAAGCATCATCAAAATCTACCCAGAAGCCCATCCGTTCGGTCATATCAGTGAACGCACCGACATGTCGTTGCACTGATTCACGGCATTTGTCATTAAATTCTGCAATTCCAAATTTTTCAATATCACCTTTACCGGTGAAGCCAAGCTCTTTTTCAACTGCTATTTCAACTGGGAGTCCATGACAATCCCAACCTGCTTTACGGATTACATGTTTCCCCTTCATTGTTTGAAAACGTGGGAATACATCTTTGAATACGCGGGCTTCAATATGGTGAGTTCCAGGTAAGCCATTTGCCGTCGGTGGACCTTCATAAAATGTCCATGACTGCGCCCCGGCCCGTGCAGTTACGCTTTCATGAAAAACAGATTGGGTTTCCCAGAAATTTAAAATTTCATGTTCAGTCTTGGGCAAATCAATTTGCGGCGAGATACTGCGGTATTCGTTTTTCAATTTCCCGCTTTCTGACTCGGCCACCCAGGTAGCTAAACTCTGGAATCAAGAGTTGGATTCTACCTTTGCAAAAGTTCGATTGCGCTCGGTTTCCAACCATCGTGTGGCTGAGTGGCTTTTCTAGTCGAGAAGCCATAGCCTTCGGCGCTGTGCCCACAAAAAAGACTTCGAAAAAGCCAGTAGCTAAGAGCGCGAAGAAGAACGCCGCAAAACCTGCTAAAAAATCTCGAATGATAAACCGATTAATGGGTAAGAAGGCACCAGCTAAGAAAGCGCCAGCAAAAAAATCAGCGACAAAAAAAGCGCCACCAAAAAAGGTACCAGCTAAGAAAACTGCAGTTAAAAAAATCCCAGTCAAACCAAATATTAAAACTCCAATGAAAACGGCTCTTACATCAAGTACTGCAAAAGGCGGGGCAACCACAATTTCCGTTTACAAGCCAGAGCCAGAACTTTTAGAGACTGCAATCGTTGCTGAACGTAGATTGGTATTGCCACCTCCAGTTCGTCCGATAAAGTCTGGCAAGAAAGCTCCACAATTAAAACCAATTAAATCCGCGCCAGCTCCTCTTGTAGTGAAAGAGGGCGAAGATGGTTGGACCGCTACCGAGATGAAGGCCATGCGCTCGGAATTGGCGAAAGACTTAGTTCGTTTGAAGAAAGAATTACAAGCCGCTGAATCGGAGATGGATGATCTGATCAAAGCTTCTGGGGTTGGTGCTGGCGATGACCAAGCCGATGCGGGAACGAAAACTTTTGAACGCGAACATGAAATGTCATTGGTTTATAACGCGCGAGATATGGTCACGCAGACCGAAAGAGCTTTGGAAAGAATCGATACCAAAACTTATGGACGTTGCGAAGATTGTGCAAGTCCAATCGGCAAAGCTCGACTTCAAGTTTTTCCTCGAGCCACGCTTTGCATGGCGTGCAAGCAGAAAGAAGAACGGCGCTGAATGCCGAACGAAATAAGCGGGCGCGTAAAACTTTAGCGTTATGCGCTTTTACGGTATTTGTTCTAGATTTTTCTAGCAAATATTGGGCCGTACATTATTTAAGTGGGCGCGAATCAATAAAGTTATTGGGCAACTTTTTGCAGTTGACTTACACCACTAATTCTGGGGCCGCCTTTAGCATGGCCCCTAATGCGACACTTGCACTTTCAACCTTTGGGCTATGTGTCGCAACTTTCATTATCTACTTCAGTAGAAAAATAATTTCAAATTGGTGGGGTTTAGCTCTTGGCTTAGTTTTAGGTGGAATTCTTGGAAATTTATGGGATCGAATTTCTAAAGCCCCAGGTGGTTTTAAAGGGGAAGTTGTGGATTGGATTGAATTGCCACATTGGCCGATATTTAACGTTGCAGATTCGGCTATTTGTGTAGCAGCTGGGATAGTTTTCATTCTCGCGCTAAAGAATATTGAACCAACCGCATCGAGGAAAAATGTCTCGTGAACTAAGAGTTTTTACGATTCCAGATGGTTTATCGGGGGAGCGAGTCGATGCAGCCCTTGCCCGTTTATTGGGGCTATCGCGGACAACTGTTGCGGATTTAGCAAGTGCCGGTGAAATTACAAGAGCTGGCAAAGTCCTCGCAAAGTCTGAAAAAATTGAAAGCGGTGACCAAATTGAAATTCTCTTTCCAGAACCTGCACTGGCACCACAATTAAATCCCACTCCTGTTGAAAATCTCGAAGTTATTTATGATGATGAAGCGATAATTGTGGTTAATAAACCGGTTGGATGCGCATCACATCCAAGTCCAGGTTGGAGTGGTGTAACCGTTATTGGCGGTTTAGTTGCTGCCGGATATACGGTTTCAACGAGCGGTGCTGCCGAACGCCAAGGAATAGTGCATCGATTAGATGTAGGTACAACTGGATTGATGGTTGTGGCAAAGACTGAAGTTGCGTACACAAGTTTGAAAGATCAATTTAGAGAGAGAACAGTTGGAAAAATTTACAACGCACTGGCCCAAGGTCATATCGATCCTTCTGAAGGAACAATAGATGCACCGATTGACCGCCACCCAAAAGAGGATTATCGATTTGCAGTAGTAGCGGATGGGAAACCTAGCATCACCCATTATTTAGCTCTGGAATATTTTCCAGCAGCCACGTTATTGAAAGTTGAATTAGAGACTGGTCGTACTCATCAAATTCGAGTTCACTTTGCAGCACTGCGTCATCCGCTCGTGGGAGATTTAACTTATGGGGCTGATCCAGCTTTAGCGGAAAAATTAGGTTTAACCAGACCTTGGCTCCACGCGATGGAACTTAGTTTTGATCATCCTGTCTCTGGCGAGCGGATGAGTTTCACAGCGCCTTACCCAGCCGACCTCACAAAGGCGTTGGCGTTGCTCACCGAAAAGTAGCGCCGCAAGGCAGTACTCTCACCAATCGTGACTCCCGATAATTCCCATAAAAAACCCGATAATTCGGAGAATTTTGTACATTTACATGTACATACCGAATATTCGATGCTTGATGGAGCCGCTCGCGTTGCCGACTTGACTGAAGAAGTTGCTCGTCAAGAAATGCCCGCAATCGCAATGACAGATCATGGAAATGTTTTCGGTGCATTCGAT
>CAZMNB010000049.1:0-8685 GCA_964567545.1 uncultured Bifidobacterium sp.
TTAAAAAATATGGACCGGATCGAGTCTTTGGTTTTTCACCCATTCCGGCAATGTCAATGGCTTCTCATGCCGCCGGCGCGCGCTTCATCTCGCTAATGGGTGGATCGATGCTCTCTTTTTATGATTGGTATGCAGATCTTCCGGTTGCTTCTCCGCAAGTATTCGGTGACCAGACCGATGTCCCCGAATCTGCAGATTGGTTTAATGCTTCCTACTTGATCATGTGGGGATCTAATGTTCCAGTTACTCGTACTCCAGATGCTCATTTCATGACCGAAGCTCGATATCGAGGTCAAAAAGTTGTTGCAATTAGTCCAGATTATGCCGATAACACAAAGTTTGCCGATGAATGGGTAGCGCCACATCCTGGTACAGATGGTGCTCTTGGGATGGCGATGGGCCATGTAATTCTTAAAGAATTCTTCGTTGACAAAGAGACACCAAGATTTCAGGATTACGTAAAAAAATTTACAGATCTTCCATATTTAATTTCGCTTCGCGAGAAAGATGGCGCGTGGATTCCTGATAAATTCTTAGTTGCATCTGATTTAGGTGATCAAAGCGCAGGTTCTAAATTCAAACCAGTCGTCTTAGATTCAAAAAATCAAAATACTTTCATCCCGAATGGTTCTCTCGGGCATCGCTACAACGATGAATCCACAGGTAAGTGGAATCTAGATCTAGAAGGTGTCGACCCACTTCTGACTATTTTAAAATTGGATGGCTCATCAAATCTGGAAGTACTAATGCCTCGTTTTGATATCGGTCAAAAAGATTCTGAAAGTGGCGGCGTTCTTCGACGCGGAGTCCCAACCATCGAAGTTGCTGGGAAAAAGGTAACAACAGTATTTGATTTAATGCTCGCACAATATGGCGTTTCCAGAGAAGGTCTTGCTGGGGACTGGCCAATAAATTACCAAGACCCATCACCATATACCCCAGCTTGGCAAGAAGAGATAACAAACGTTCCAGCTGAACAAGCAATACGTATCGCTCGCGAGTTTGCTCAAAATGCAATTGACTCTGAGGGACGATCCATGATTTTGTTAGGAGCCGGCACCAATCATTGGTTCCACTCCGACACTATGTATCGCACTTTTTTGGCGCTAGTTACATTAACTGGATGCCAAGGTGTTAATGGAGGTGGATGGGCGCATTATGTAGGACAAGAGAAATGCCGACCTGTAACCGGATGGGCGCAATTGGCTTTTGGTGCAGATTGGTCGAGACCCGCTAGACAGATGATTGGCACTGCATTTTGGTATGTATCAACGGATCAGTGGCGTTATGATGCACTAAGTTCGGAATTGTTAGCAACTCCACTTGGAGAGAATCGCTTTAAAGATTTAACAGCGATCGATCTTTTGGCAAAGTCCGCTCGTATGGGATGGATGCCCTCGTATCCATCCCTTAATAAAAATTCTTTGGACTTGGTGGATGAAGCTCGAGCAAAAGGAATCGAACCGTCAGAACATGTGATTAATGAGTTAAAAAATAATAACCTCAAATTTGCAATAGAAGACCCGGATGCTCCAGAAAATTGGCCAAGAGTTTTAACTGTTTGGCGTGCAAATATTCTAGGTTCTTCAAGTAAGGGAAACGAATACTTTCTCAAGCATCTACTTGGAGCAGATAATTCGGTTAGAGCAAAAGAAAACGGAGAAGCTCAACGCCCGAAAGATGTCACCTGGCAGGAAGAAGCTCCGGAAGGAAAATTGGATCTATTAGTTTCAATAGATTTTCGAATGACAAGCACTGGACTCTTTGGCGATATTTTGTTGCCAGCAGCAACGTGGTATGAAAAGCATGATCTCTCTAGTACTGACATGCATCCATTTATACATGCGTTTACTCCAGCGATAAATCCTCCTTGGGAAACTAAGACCGATTACGACATATTTCAAATGCTCGGTCGCCAATTTTCAGAACAAGCCAAAGGTCATTTAGGAGAGCGCGAAGATCTCGTTGTTCAACCAATGCTTCATGACACTCCTGATGCAATGGCTAATCCATCAGGTGTGGTACTTGATTGGAAGAAAGGTGAAGTAGAACCAATCCCGGGAGTAACAATGCCAAAACTTCTGGTGGTAAAACGTGATTACAGTAAAATTGGCGAAAAGATGGCAGCTTTAGGTCCATTGATTGATCAACTTGGAACAAATACCAAAGGTGTGCCGGTAAACGTACTGCCAGAAATTGAATTATTACGTCAAATAAATGGCGTTGTAGCAGATGGTGTCGGAGCCGGTCGCCCATCTCTAAGTCGCGATATAGATGCATGTCAAACGATTCTTGCGCTCTCGGGAACGACTAATGGACGAATAGCCGTTGCTGGATTTCGTGCACTTGAAAAGCGGACCGGGCAAAAACTAACTGACCTTGCGCTAGATAATGAAGGAAAGCGAATTACATTTGCAGATACTCAGGCAAGGCCAGTACCTGTTATTACTAGTCCGGAGTGGTCTGGGTCGGAACATGGCGGTCGGAGATATACCGCTTTCGCGATAAATGTTGAGCGATTGAAACCTTGGCATACGCTAACTGGAAGGCAACACTTTTTTATCGATCACGATTGGATGAGTGAATTAGGCGAACAATTGCCAGTATTTAGACCACCATTGAATATGCATCGCATATTTGGCACACAAGGTGATGGCGTTGAAAAGGAAGTTACAGTTCGCTATTTAACACCGCATTCAAAATGGTCAATTCACTCCGAATATCAGGACAATCTTTTTATGCTTTCGCTTTCGCGCGGTGGACAAGAAATATGGATGAGCGTTCAAGATGCTCAATCCATTGGAGTTAAAGATAATGAGTGGATTGAAGCCTACAATCGCAACGGCGTAGTGGTAGCGCGGGCATGCGTTTCCCATCGAATGCCAACTGGAACGGTTTTTATGTACCACGCTAAAGATCGTGTTGTCGATGTTCCGCTCGCGGAAACCTCGGGAAAGCGTGGCGGAATTCATAACTCGCTTACTCGATTAATGATCAAACCAACTCACTTAATTGGCGGATACGCACAATTGACTTTCGCCTTCAACTATCTCGGACCGACTGGTAATCAAAGAGATGAAGTTACCGTTATACGACGCCGTTCCCAAGAAGTGGAGTACTAAATGAAAGTCATGGCACAAATGGGCATGGTTATGAATCTTGACAAGTGCATCGGGTGTCACACATGTTCGGTAACTTGCAAACAAGCTTGGACAAATCGTTCGGGGCTTGAATATGCCTGGTTTAACAACGTTGAAACCCGACCTGGGCAAGGTTATCCGCGGCGGTATGAAGATCAAGAAAAAGCAAAAGGCGGTTGGACGCTAACTAAAAGTGGACGATTGCGCTTAAAAGGCGGCAGCAAATTTAGGCGCTTACTCTCTATTTTTTCTAATCCTAGAATGCTTAATATAAAGGAGTATTACGAGCCTTGGACTTATGAATATGACAATCTGATTTCGGCACCACTAGGTAAACAAACCCCGGTAGCGCGACCTAAGTCATTGCTTACTGGAAAGCCAATGAAAATTGAATGGTCAGCAAACTGGGATGATGACTTAGGCGGCGGACCAGAAAATATTGAAAAAGACCCAATTCTGCAAAAACTGGCTGAAGATGTAACGCAGAAAGTGAAGTTAGCGTTTGAAGAAACGTTTATGTTCTACCTGCCTCGCATATGTGAACATTGTTTAAATCCTGCATGCGTTGCCGCTTGTCCATCTGGGGCCATGTATAAGAGAGCTGAAGATGGCATAGTTTTAGTCGATCAACAACAGTGCAAGGGTTGGCGGATGTGCGTTTCAGCATGCCCGTATAAGAAAATCTATTTCAATCACAAAACTGGTAAAGCTGAGAAATGCACTATGTGCTATCCGCGATTAGAAATAGGTTTACCTACCGTTTGTTCAGAAACCTGTGTTGGACGATTAAGGTATCTAGGACTATTCCTTTACGATGCAGATAAGGTACTAGAAGCAGCAAGCATTGAAGATGAAACTAAACTATATGAAGCGCAATTAGATTTACTTTTAGATCCGAGCGACCCTGAAGTCTTAGCGGCGGCTCGCGCGGAAGGAATTCCAGAAGATTGGTTGTTAGCCGCTCAAAATTCTCCAGTTTATAAGTTAGCAAAAGTATTTCGAATTGCGCTACCACTCCATCCTGAATATAGAACGATGCCAATGGTTTGGTATGTACCGCCACTTTCACCCATTGTGGATGTTCTTACAGAAACTGGCCATGACGGTGAAGAGGCCGGAAACTTGTTTGGAGCTATTGACGCACTTCGGATTCCGCTTGCTTACCTAGCTGAATTATTTTCTGCAGGTGACACCAACGTTGTTGCTAATACGCTTCGTAAGCTCTCTGCAATGCGTTCCTATATGCGTGATGTTAACTTAGGCCGTCCCCCACGATCTGAAATTCCAGAAGCAGTTGGAATGTCAGAGAGCTCTATCTACGAAATGTATAGCTTGCTGGCCGTTGCAAAATATGAAGATCGCTACGTTATTCCAGCCGCACATTCAGAAGAAGCAAGACATCTAGAAAATATGGGGTGTTCGCTAGATGGTTTAAATAACGGAGAAAAATTCGGTGGACCTTTTGGACAATCTTCCGGAAATCCAGTCCCGGTTACCATTGAAAACTTTCACATCATGAAAGATCGGCAGACCAAGTGAGCGTACAACTGGCTCAAATTATCGCCTCTTCTATTCTGGTTTACCCAGATGACAGATTTCTAAATCGTCGAGAAGAACTATTAAGACTGAGTGAAAACTTAGATGATGATTACGCGTTCCCATTTATGGAATTCTTCAATGCTACAAATCATTTAACCATTGACTCCCTCGCCAAACATTACGTTGAAGTATTTGATATGCGTAGGAAGTGTTCACTATTTCTTACTTCTTGGACTCACGGAGATACCCGAAATCGAGGTATGGCACTTCTCCATTTCAAGGAAATCTATCGAGAGAGTGGAATGGTCCTTACCGATGAAGAGTTACCAGACCATTTAGCAGTAGTACTTGAATTTGCCGCTATTAAAGATCCGATTGCGGGCAGATTACTCCTCGGCGAACATCGAGCACCAATAGAACTTTTGAAAACTTCCTTACATGAAATCAATTCCTATTACGCCTTTGTACTGGATGCAATCGTTGCAACTTTGCCTGCAATGACTCCAGAGCTTGCAGAACGCGCTCGTGCTTTGGCACTTTCCGGACCTCCAAAAGAGTATGTTGGTTTAAGCGGAGCTGTAAATGTTGCCCTATTACCATTTTCATCAAGTCAAAGTTTAATCTCAGATGGAGGACGGAGATGAGTTCCACAAATATTCTGCTATGGATAGTTTTGCCCTATCTATCAATATTTTCCTTTGTTTTTGGGTTGGCCTGGAGATATCGATTCGATAGATTTAGTTGGACAACTCGATCATCGCAAATATATGAAGGGAAAATGCTTCGCATTGCCGGTCCCCTATTTCATCTAGGACTTTTCGCAGTAATTGGAGGTCACATAGTTGGATTACTAATCCCGCAAAGTTTTACCAATGAAATTGGATTAAGTCAGGAGGCCTACCACATTGGTGCAATTACCATGGGCGGCTTAGCTGGTGTCGCTACGATTCTTGGAATTACATTACTTATATATCGACGAAGAACCACAGCAACCGTCTTCGCTGCAACTACAAAAAATGATAAAACAATGTACATATTTTTAGTGGCGACCCTTTTAGCAGGATGTGGTGCGACACTTTCAAGCGCCGGAGTAATCGGTGATGAACACAATTACCGCGAGTCAGTTGCACCTTGGATCCGCTCAATAATTTTTCTGCAACCAGATGCCTCTTTAATCGTGCAAGCTCCGCTTGCTTTTCGATTACATGTAGCGATCGCGCTCTCTCTATTCATTATTTGGCCATTTACTCGGTTGGTACACGCTCTGAGCGCACCAGTTGGCTATTTATTCCGCCCACCAATCGTTTATAGAACTCGCGGCTCAAATTCCAATACTGGAAATAGAAAAGCGAGACCGGGATGGGAACGCGTTAAGTATTAGTTTTTACATAAAGCATCACTTTTTGAGATATGGCAACCAATTTGAACGTGCTAAAAAGATAACTGATAAACAAATTGTTAGCATTAAAGCACTCAAACAATAGGCAGCTTCGGAATCAATTTTCAAATCCGCATAAATTTGCATTGCTGTTGTAAAAGTTTTTCCTGGGAATGCTCCAGCAAAAGTCATGGTCGCACCAAATTCTCCAAGTGCCCTTGCCCAGGTTAGAAACATCCCCGCCAAGATCGGAATTTTACTCTGAGGTAAAACTATTTTACGAAAAATTTGCGACCTAGTGGCACCATCTGAAGCAGCTGATTCTTCCAAGTGTGTTTCTAGCCCTTCAAAGCTTGCCTGTACGACTACAACCAAAAATGGCATACCTACAAATAGACCTGCCAATACCACAGCTAAAGTAGAACCGGCAGGTACCCAACCCGTAATGTTAAATATCAATTTCCCAAATACTCCGGTTTCGCTTAAGAGCGCAGCGAGCGCCAAGCCAGCCACCGTCGGCGGAAAAACTAAAGCTGAAACTACAAATGGGTGAATAAGTTTCGTTAACTTAGTTGGACCTCGCGCTAATAGATAAGCCAGGGGAATTCCTAAAATGGCCGCGCATACTGCAATTAGTAATGAGGTATAGATTGAAACTTTTAACGCCAATAAAACCTCGGGCTTATTGATATTAAACCAAAATCTCGTCCAAGGCACTTTTGCCAATAGCGCGGCCATAGGGAGTATGAGAAATAGGAATCCAATTACCGCGAGAATATACAAAAACGGTGGCAATTTCCGAAAACTTCTCACATCATCTGCCACTCTGGAAGTTTACAAGCCATTGTCGCTAGCGGCAAAACGTCTAATAGGAGAGGATGTATTTATGGGCAATGTGAAAATCAGATTTTTTGCAGCAGCAGCGGCAGCAGCAAATACTCGGTATGTCGAACTTCCGACTGGAACCCTGGCCGAATTAATGAGCACTTGTTCAGAAGAAAACACGGATTTAGCGCGAATTTTACCGCTCTGTTCATACCTTGTCGATGGAGTCGCAAATCATGACATGAATTCATTAATTCCATCAGGAAGCGAAGTCGATGTTTTACCTAAATTTGCCGGAGGCTAATTTCTAACCACCAATTGCCGACATTGGTCGATTTGGTTGAATGAACTTTGGATCATTAATTCCATGTCCAGGCAATTTACTTTGAACTGTTTTTTGAAAACGTGCAGCAATTTCTTGTCTAATTTCTACACTGGATTTTGAAGAATCACGTAGTATTTTTCGCAAGTCAATCTCATCATGAGAAAACAAGCAAGAACGAATTTGTCCATCGGAAGTTAACCTTAGTCGATCGCAAGCACCACAGAATGGTTCCGTAACGCTAGCTATAATCCCCACCTTTTGAAGAGAATCATTTATATAAAATTCTTCTGCAGGAGAAGATCCTCTAGATGCAACCGGGGTCAATTTAAATTCACTGGATAGGTCAGTGAATATTCGATTTGCAGTAACCAAATTATCTCGCACCCAAATTTTGCCTGCATCTAATGGCATTTGTTCAATAAAGCGCAATTCAAAATTCTCGTTCATCGCCCATTGAAGAAGCTTTATGGCTTCATCATCATTTACCCCGGCTATCAAAACGGTATTGATTTTTATTGGAGTTAGTCCCGCCGCTCGTGCGGCTTCTAACCCAGAAAACACATCTGCGATTCGATCTCGCTTCGTGATTTTTGTAAATCTTTCCCGATCTAGAGTATCCAAGCTGACATTAATTCGAGTTAGTCCAGCATTAACAAGAGGTTTTGCTAAATCCAATAATCGTAATCCATTTGTCGTCAACGAGAGTTTGGGCGCTTTTTCAAGATTAGCAATTCTCTCAACAATATTTATAATATCTGGGCGTAACAAAGGTTCGCCTCCAGTTAAGCGAACTTCTTCAATTCCAGAGTCAACTGCAGTTGCAATCACAATCAGGAGTTCTTCGGTGGTGAGTAGGTGCTCTGAAGGTAGCCAATCAGAGAAATCATTAGGTAAGCAATATGTGCATCTAAGTGAACATCGGTCAGTCAATGAGACGCGAAGATCTCGATGTATCCGTCCATAACTATCAATCAGGGTTTTCATGCTGAATTCACCCATTCAGCGGTCCCATCCAGAAATACTTGATGCTTCCAAATCGGAAGATCAGCTTTCACCTTTTCTACAATTTCTTCACAAACTTTAAAAGCGCTAATTCGGTGAGCGGCCGAAACCGCCACTATGAAAGCGCTTTCCCCAATTGGAATTAGTCCAAAGCGATGAGCGACAGCAACTTTTTCAATATCTCTTAATTTAATTACACTTTCGACAATTTCTCGCAATACCACCTCGGCTTTGGGATGAACTTCATAAGTAAGAGATCGCACTGCTCGACCGTTATCATGATCTCGAACTTCTCCCGTAAAAGTAACGACTGCTCCAGCAGCGGGAGAACTTACCGCGTTACGAAATTGCTCAATAAAAATTTTTTCTGAGGTGATAATAGTTTGAACAATTTTCATGGAACTATTAATGATCTAAGCCATTTAGTTGATCAATAATATGAGAAGCTAGCCGTTCAATCACCACTAAACCATCAG
>CAZMNB010000050.1:0-8612 GCA_964567545.1 uncultured Bifidobacterium sp.
GTTCAACGAGCCTGGACGGCGATTTTGGTCTTGCTAATAATTGTGCTTTTTTTCTTTTCAATGGCTAGATATTTATCAAGGCAACGGGTAACTAGATGAATGATGATGCGAAAGGTGGAGAAGAAATGTCCGCTACCAATGTAACGGGGTCAAAATCCTTATCTGATGTTTCAACAAATCGTATGAAGGATCGGATGCCGGGTACAACACCGATTGGAACCGGGCTTGAGGCGCGCAATATCCATGCCTGGTTTAATAATCACTTAGCTGTCGAAGACATCTCATTAGATTTTAATGCTGGAACAGTAACTGCACTTATTGGACCATCAGGTTGTGGAAAATCTACATTCATTCGAACAATTAATCGCATGCATGAATTCATTCTTGGTGCGGCAATGGCTGGCGAGGTTTTACTAAACGGCGAAGATGTTTACGCTCGAGGTGTCGATGTTACAAAGATTCGATTGAAAATCGGCATGGTTTTCCAGAAGCCAAACCCTTTTCCATCCATGACGATAGGTGAAAATGTACTTTCAGGTTTGAAGCTAGCGCAATTAAAAGTAGCTAACAAAGACGACTTAATGGAAGATTGTTTGGAACGAGCGGGACTTTGGAGTGAAGTTAAAGACCGCTTAGGTGCACATGCCGGTGGATTATCTGGTGGACAACAACAACGATTATGTATCGCTCGCTCGCTTGCGGTAAATCCTAAAGTCTTATTAATGGATGAACCTTGCTCTGCTCTCGATCCAGGATCAACGCTTCGAATCGAAGAAACCATCCAAGAACTCTCAAGAACTATGACGATTATTATCGTTACTCATAATATGCAACAGGCTGCGCGCGTAAGCGACTACACCGCCTTCTTTTTATCAGATGGCGGACCAGGCAAACTTGTAGAGGTTGGTCCAACCACTGAAATCTTCTCTAGACCGCGAGATCAACGGACTGAAAACTACGTTTCTGGACGGTTCGGGTAATAAAAACTCGTTAACCAATTGTTCATCTTTTAGATGGTGGCAATTTGAATTAAGTAAAGCCGGTGTTTCGCTAGAAAATTAGTGTTGCCTTGTAATTATCCCTCTATTAGCACAACACAACGAAAGGTTGTCATGAAGGTTTCCAGAATGATTAAGTCAACATTAGTGGCAGTTTCTGCACTCTCGATTGCAATTGCACCAAGCGCATTTGCTGGCACAACTCTTGCAGCAGGTGGCGCAACTTCCGTAACTAATCTTGTACAAGCATGTAAGAGTTTTTATAACACTGATACCAGTGACTCCTTCCCTTACAACTCAGTAGGTTCAGGTCAAGGTCAAAAAGATCTTGAAGGTAAGAAAATTGATTTTGCATTCTCTGATAGTAAGCATTTGACTTCTCAAAGCGGTATTGCAATTGATCCAAGCGAAATTCACATTCCAGCAATGGTTTGGCCAATCGGAATCATGACAAACCTTAATACTTCTAAGCCGATTGCACTATCTCCAAAAACGATCGGTGGAATTTTCTCCGGAAAGATTACGCGCTGGAATGATCCGTTGATTCAGGCTGACAACAACAGAACTGTCTCGGTAACTGTTTATAAGAAAGATAGTGCCGGAAATATCTTGAAAGATAAAACTGGCAAAGCTGTGGTCTTGCGTACCACTCAAGTTGTTCAGAAGATTTCTATGCCAAATCAACCAATCACAGTTGTTTATCGACTTGACTCATCTGGAACGACTGATAACTTGACCGCTGCGCTTAAATCGCTAGATCCAACAAATTTCACAGATTCTGGAAAAGTGTTTAACGCCCTAGCTTCAACTAAAGCCGCGATTGCTGCAGACCCAATTCATTTTCAGAGCGCATCTGGTTCAGCATTGGTTGCATCATTAGCGGGCAAAACTAAATACTCAATTACTTATGATGAAGCAAACTATGCCAAAGCAGCAGGATTGAAACTTGTACAAGTTATCAACCCAAATGGAGATTTAGTAGCTGCAACCGATGATGGTGCCTCGGCCTTTGTATCAACTTCTACAATCGCAGATAATGGAACCGTAACCCTCGATTACACCAATAAGAATCCAGGTGTGTACCCATTCACTGTTGTCACATACGCTCTTGCCCTCACGAACTATGGTGATGCCACTAAGGCTGCTGCGGTTAAAAAGGCAATTGAGTACCACGCATTCACATGTGCGAAGAAAGTTGCGGATTCCGGATTCATCACAATCGATCCGGCTTCGCCACTAGGTAAGAAAATTTCTACACAGCTTGCAAAACTTGGTAAATAAGTAAGCTGATTCCTAGGTAGAGAATAAAAAAGGACCGTCGAGGGACGGTCCTTTTTTAATTCCGTTTTACTTTCTGCAATTTATAATTTTTATAACAAAATGTGCGCCTGGCAGGAATCGAACCTGCGACAACCGGCTTAGAAGGCAGGTGCTCTATCCAACTGAGCTACAGGCGCATTGATGTGAAATGGAACATGCGTATTGTACCGAGAGATTCCGCTAAGGTTTCTCCTCGTGGCAGAGTTTATTTACACGATGAAGAAGGCGCGTAAAGCGCACGGCGATAAAGTTATTCTCGACGATGTAACCCTTGCCTTTTATCCAGGCGCGAAGATCGGCGTTGTGGGGCCAAATGGCGCTGGTAAATCAACGGTGCTGCAAATTATGGCTGGCTTACAAACTGCATCAAATGGTGAAGCGTTTTTGTCTCCGGGATATACCGTGGGAATTTTGTTGCAAGAACCAAAACTTGATGAGAGTAAGACAGTTTTAGAAAACGTTCAAGAAGGCGTTGCGGAAACAATCGCATTGATGGCTCGCTTCAACCAAGTAAGTGAAGAGATGGCAAACCCTGATGCCGATTACGACAAACTCCTTGCCGAAATGGGAGCGCTGCAAGAGAAGTTAGATCATGCAAATGCGTGGGATTTAGATTCACAGCTAGAACAAGCAATGGATGCATTGCGTTGCCCACCCTCAGAGGCTGATGTAAAGGTTCTTTCGGGTGGTGAACGTCGCCGAATTGCACTCTGCAAACTGTTATTGCAGAAACCTGATTTGTTATTGCTCGATGAGCCAACTAACCATCTAGATGCTGAATCCGTTCTTTGGTTGGAGCAGCACCTAAGCAAATATGAAGGTGCGGTTGTGGCGATTACTCACGATCGATATTTCTTGGACAATGTTTCGCAATGGATTCTAGAACTCGACCGCGGTCGTGCTTATCCATACGAAGGTAATTATTCTACCTACCTTGAAACTAAGTCAGCTCGGTTAAAAATTGAGGGCCAGAAAGATGCCAAACGCGCAAAACGGTTAACCGAAGAATTGGAATGGGTTCGGCAAAATGCTAAAGGTCGCCAAGCAAAATCTAAGTCACGGCTAGCGCGCTACGAAGAGATGGCTGCGGAAGCCGAGAAAACACGTAAGTTAGATTTTGAAGAAATCCAGATCCCAATGGGGCCACGCTTAGGAGACATAGTTGTAGAAGTTAACGATTTATCAAAAGGTTTTGGTGATCGCCAATTAATCGACCACCTTTCATTCTCGTTACCGCGTAATGGAATCGTTGGAGTTATCGGTCCTAACGGTGCTGGAAAAACAACGTTATTTAAAATGATTCTTGGGCAAGAAAAACCTGATTCAGGTTCTATTAAAGTTGGCGAAACGGTAAAGATTTCTTACGTTGATCAATCGCGTGAAGGTATTGATCCGAAGAAACCCCTCTGGGAAGTTGTTTCAGATGGGTTAGATTTTATTAAAGTTGGAAATGTTGAAATGCCTTCACGGGCTTATGTATCTGCGTTCGGATTTAAAGGTCCGGACCAACAAAAACCAGCTGGTGTTTTATCGGGTGGCGAACGGAATCGATTAAATTTGGCGCTAACCTTAAAACTCGGTGGAAACCTCTTATTACTTGATGAACCCACCAACGATTTAGATGTTGAAACTCTAGGATCTTTAGAAAATGCGCTTTTGGAATTTCCTGGATGTGCCGTAGTAATCTCACACGATCGCTGGTTTTTAGACCGAGTAGCCACACACATTTTGGCTTATGAAGGTGAATCAAAGTGGTTCTGGTTTGAAGGTAACTTTGAATCTTACGAGGCACACAAATTAGAACGATTAGGACCGGAAGCTGCGCGACCACATCGCGTTACCTATCGAAAGTTGACTAGATAATGCGCCATATTTATAAACAAGAAATTCGTTGGGCCGACATAGATTGGTTTGGCCATGTAAATAACGCTACCTACTTAACTTATGTACAAGAGGCGCGCGTTGACTTCCATTGGTATGCGCCGAAAGCTCGCGGGGAAAAGGCGCTGTTAATGGATATGGTGGTGGCACGAGCCGAAGTGGATTACATCGAGCCACTCAAAGAACCCCATATTTTCTTAGATATTGCGGTATGGGTAAGTCGAATTGGAAACTCTTCGTTTGAACTCTCTTATGAAATCTCTTATGAGGGCAAACTTTATGCCCGCGCAACTTCGGTACAAGTAGCAGTAAGTATGGAGAATGAACGATCTCGACCATTAAGCGACGAAGAACGCACTTTCTTAACAAAGTATTTGGAGGAGGCCAAGTAATGGAATCTCAAGCCACGGCAACTTTATTACCTAGGAGCGAGCGCAAATGGTGGCGCGATGCCGTTACTTATCAGGTTTATATCCGTTCATTTGCTGATGCAAATGGCGACGGCAAAGGTGATGTTGAAGGTATTCGCTCCAAACTTCCATATTTAAAGAAGTTAGGAATTGATGCAATTTGGATTACACCTTGGTATCCATCACCGCAAAATGATCATGGCTACGATGTTTCTAATTACATGGATATCGAACCAGATTACGGAACCCTGGCAGATGCCGAACGTCTAATAAAAGAAGCGCACGTGATGGGAATGCGGATCATCGTAGATATAGTTCCTAACCACACTTCGGATCAGCATGCTTGGTTTCAAGCTGCGTTAAAGGCTGCGCCAGGTTCAAAAGAACGTGCGCGCTATATGTTTAAAGATGGCAAAGGTGAGAACGGCGAACTTCCACCTAATAATTGGAGCGCGGTCTTCGGCGGTAGCGCTTGGCAACGCATTACTGAAGCAGATGGAAAATTGGGGCAGTGGTACTTACATCTATTTGCAGTTGAGCAACCTGATCTAAATTGGGAGAATGATGAAGTTAAATCACATTTAAAAGATGTATTGCGGTTCTGGCTAGATCGCGGCGTTGATGGATTCCGAATCGATGTTGCGCATGGCATGGTTAAAGCAAAAGGTTTGCCCGATGTTCCCAAAGAAGATCCAAACAATCCCGACATGTTGGCTTCGATAGTGATGCCATTCTGGGACCAAGATGGCGTGCATGAAATTTATCGTGAATGGCGGAAAATTTTCGATTCGTACGAAGGTGACCGAATGGCAGTTGCGGAAGCATGGGTCTCGCCATCATCAAGAATTGCTCGTTATTTGCGGCATGATGAATTAGCTAATTCTTTTAACTTCGAATTCTTAACTTCGCAATGGGATGCTAAGAACTTAATAAAGAATATCGATTCTTCACTCTCTGCCATTCAAGAAGTCGGTGCACCAGCTTCATGGGTATTTAATAATCACGATGTAGTTCGCTCGGTAGATCGATTTGATTTAGGGCTTGGTTCTGGATCTCAAAACACAACGCTGCAACGGCAAGGTGATCCGACGAAGTTAGACATTGGGCGCGGAACTCGTAGAGCTCGCGCTGGTGCGTTGTTGATGTTGGCGCTGCCGGGCGGTGCCTACATTTATCAAGGTGAAGAGTTAGCCCTTCCTGAAGTTCGCGATATTCCAGAAGATCGTTTAACTGACCCACGTTGGAAAATGTCGGGTTTTCAAGATCGCGGTCGTGATGGTTGTCGTGTGCCGCTACCTTGGAACACAAATTCGGCAGCAGCCTTTGGATTCTCAACAAATAAGGAATTGAAACCAGAGCAAGCTTGGTTGCCACAATCTCCTTGGTGGGGTTCATATTCAGTAGAGATGCAAGAAACAAATAAGGCTTCAACTTTGAATATGTATCGCGCAGCTTTGGCAATTCGTAAAACTGAAGTGGGTTTAGGTGATGGCCCAATGGCTTGGATCGAAGCTGGCGATAAAGTAATTGCGTTTACTCGTCCCGGAAATTTCGCATGTTTCGTAAATTTTGGTCAAGAGATTTCGCTACCGGATGGGGCCGAAATTCTGCTCGCAAGTGGCGCGCTAAACCAAGGGAAATTACCAACTGATACTGCGGTTTGGCTCCGTTTACCTTAATGTCCAACTCGGCGCTGCAATCTAAAACTGTAAAGGTATTAGCAAGCGCACAAGTATTAAATGGTCTTGGTGTGGCTGGAACTGTGGCAGCCGGTTCGCTATTAGTTTCTTCAATTACAGATTCTGAAACTTTAGCTGGGCTAGCACAGACGTTCTCGGTTTTAGGTGCGGCCGCACTTGCGTTACCGCTTGCTAAATTAACCGCCCAAGGTGGTCGACGCCTTGCACTTTCGGTCGGATTGATTTCTGGAGTAATTGGTTCTGGTTTTGCAATCTTGGGAGGGTCGCATAGAAATATTTATTTCATGCTACTTGGCGCGTTCATGGTTGGTTCTGCTTCTGCGGCGGGATACCAAGCCCGTTTTGCTGCAATTGATTTAGCCACGAAGGAAACTCGTGCGAAGCAACTTTCATTTGTAGTTTGGGGTTCTACCGTTGGTGCAGTTGTTGGACCAAATTTAATGGAGCCAGCAGGTGGACTTGCTGAGAAATTTGGACTTCCAAGACTCGTCGGCCCATACATGATTTCTGCCGTAACACTTGCGCTGGCAACCATTGTGATTCAATTATTTTTGCGCCCAGATCCGTTTTTAACGGCGCAAAAGAATTTTGAATCGACAGCAGGTCTGCATCGTAAGTCCACTCGTGAAGCACTCTCGCATATTCGATCAAATTCACAAGCGTTATTTGCGATTGCAGCGATTGCGATCGGCCACATTGCCATGGTTTCAGTGATGGTAATGACTCCCGTACATATGAAACATGTAGATGTAACGCTAAGAATTATTGGATTGGTAATTAGCGTTCATGTGCTTGGAATGTATGCATTTTCGCCAATTATCGGTCTCTTTAGTGACCGATATGGTCGCATGCGAGTAATTCAAATCGGAGTTTGGTTATTGTTGTTATCGACAATTGTTGCTGGTACCGCTGATGCAGATGATGCGATTCGATTAGGAATTGGTTTATTTTTACTTGGTTTGGGATGGTCGTGTACTTTAATTGCGGGATCTGCGCTCTTATCTGAATCGGTAGATGTTGAGATGAAACCGGCATCGCAGGGTGCCAGTGACTTAGTAATGAACTTGATGGGCGCCGGTGGTGGCGCATTAGCAGGGGTAATTATTGGAACGCTCAGTTATGGTTGGCTCTGTGCATTTGCAGCGGCACCAGTAATCGCACTTGGAATTTGGTCGATCGGAAGTAGAAATGTCCGAGCTTAGTTTTTACGAGCGCATCGGCGGTCATGCAACATTTGAACAACTTGTTTCCCACTTTTATGCGTTAGTTGCAATTGATCCGATCTTGCGCCCGATGTATCCAGATGGAGATTTCAAAGAAGCAGCTGAACGCCTAATGATGTTTCTAGAGCAATATTGGGGCGGTCCAAACGCATATTCAGAGCAACGAGGTCACCCACGACTTCGGGCACGCCATGCACCATTTCATATTGCATCGGCAGAACGCGACGCTTGGATTAGGAATATGAAATCTGCGGTTGATGAAATAGATGCTGATCCAACTTTAAAAGTAGAACTTTGGAATTATTTAGAAATGGCTGCACATAGTTTAGTTAATCAGCCGGATTAACGCTTTTTCTTAGATTTATTTCCGACTTTTAGAATTTCACCATTACGTAAGTACCAGAGCGTTCCTTTTTTATCGCGGACCGTTGTGATTCGAAGACCAACATTTTCAACAATTCCCTCAACATCAAGAACGTTGATTTCATCACCGACTCCGTATTGATCCTCAACCAACATAAATATTCCGGAGAGTACATCGCGCACAATTGTTTGCGCACCAAGTCCAAGTGCCACACCGATAACTCCGGCTGAGGCAACTAGTGGACCAAGATCTAAGCCAAGCTGACCGAGCACCATAGTTGATGTGATTAACCAAATTGTGGCATTTGCCGTGCTTCGCAATACTGAACCAGCGGTTCGAGCGCGCTCTCGTTGCCGCTCTAACGAACGGTTTGGTCCTGGAATCAGATCAGCTTCGGCGATTTTGTTGATTGCTCGAGAGATTGCGCGGCTAGAAGTTTTTTGCACAATCAAAGCGACAGCCAGAATTAGGGTAATCCGCAATGGGGCGCCAGTGAACCAATCGACGACTGACTGCACGTTCTCGTTCATTTCATGGCGACTCTAATGGAAGTTCATCGAAAATCCATACAAATCCCGCCTAAGTCAGGCAGGATTGCCCCACGGCGCGAGCCACGCGCTGGACGGAGAGGAATTTTTCGTGCAATGCGTTAACAACAGAAGGACTCTGGTTCTTAACGCCACCTACGAGCCACTAGGTGTCGTTTCTGATAGACG
>CAZMNB010000051.1:0-8612 GCA_964567545.1 uncultured Bifidobacterium sp.
TCCACGAACAAGTGACTCTCTGTATGAGCTACAAACTTCTACGATTTTTTCATTGCTCGCAATGTTTAGTCTTGAACTTTCCAGGCCTAGTGCCCCTGCGCGTAAATGCATGAACCGGAACAAAAGAAAGCCAATTAGGGAAAATAATAAGAAGGTACTAATTGCGGTTGTGGGATCCAATACAAATAAACCTATCGCCATGACAACTAGGAGCGATAAATCCGCAACAAGTACCATTGCCGTTGCAATAATACTTAGTACTATTAATTCAACCCCTCGAGTCACAGCATAAAGTGTTTTCTGAGTAGTTCTAGTTTGAATCGTGAGTAATGATTGTGAGAGCAATTTAGAAATCAGCGTAGCCGAGATAATCGCGCCTCTACGGCTAAGGAAAAAAAGAATGCGTCTAGTAAATATTATAGATAATATCGTTCGCCCGACGAGTATAAAAACAGAACTGGCTCCAAGTAAGATGGCTTGTTTTTCGAATGTTAAATTAGATAAATGCATTAGTTCCAAAGCAGAGTTAACTCTTCCACTTGGCTGTTGAGATTGGAGTCCGGTGACTGAGAGGGCACCCAAAAGACCAATTGCTACCACACCTAATAAATCTAACAACGCCATGAATACTTGAAAAAACGCGACACTAATCAATTTGCGCTGATCTGTTCGCGATAGTACGCGCATCGATCTACTTAAGGTACTTTGTTGCCAGTGCCATTCAGTCTTATTCAAGATTCCCCCAATTTAACGTGATCAAGCGATAAGCTCAATTTGTATTTTAGCAAATATCTAAGTGTGCTGTTCGCGGAATTCAATATTTTCAATTTCAACTTATCGTAGAGCTTTAGCGTAATTAAAAATCAATGGCCTTGATTCTTCTAGATAATTCTAAAGCGTACGAATCAGGGGAGAAGAAAAGCAAATCAGAAATCCCATAATTTGAGCCCCATCCGGTAGTTTCTGTCAGGGCAATCTGGATTTGCTCTTGGAGCTCGACGATATCATGTGCGATTGGTAAACCAGGGACATTCAACAAATCTCGTAAATGCAGATAACGCTTGAGTGCTCTTGCTGCGGTACTGCGGCTCACTCCATCATCCGTCGCATCAATCACAACTCGTGCGCCCAGCAACATTGCTTCCAGAGCAAGTGTAGTTGGGGTTGCTATTACTAATAATGCATCTTGAAGAGAAGCGACGAATTGCTCGGTCATTTCTGGTTGTCCAGTTTTTGGATGAATTGCTCTGACATTCTCATCTATTTCTATAGCAAGGTCATGCATCGCTTGGTTACTATCACCGATTCTTTCTATTCGGTGTGGATGCTGGCGATAAACCAATTTTCTCCCGCCAAAATCCGTCGTGGTAACGAGTTTCGTTATCAAAGTTTTCTCGTTATGCGGAATCGAACAACCTAAGTAAAGAAAGTTCCCCTTCCGCTCCCGATACTCAGATGCACTCTTAAGAAACGGGCGGTACGTCTCAAATCTAGGGGACCCAATCACCCAAATATCATTTTTTGAAATCCCTTGAATTTGCTCTGCGTGTCGAGCGCTTTGTGCGCCCATAGCACTTATGTAAGTCGGTTTAGTCCAGAAATTCGTCTTGCTCGACATGTTATCCCAGTTGTCCAAGGCAACGAGTGTTCTAATTCCATGCCTGTCCAATTGCGTTAACAATGGATTCAGTAAATTGTCGACACCATTGCTTGGAATAATCACTAAATCAAAATTCGCTAATTCATGGATATTTACCAAAACATCTTGTTTTTCAATCCAAGCTGTAAGCCATTTCAAAACGGGCTTTCTTAGGGGTGCAAAAATTAGCATGAGTCGTAAACAGCTGTAGAGGAATATTCGTAGTCTTTTAATCCGTTTCAATTGGAATTTGAATCGTTGAACAAGGTTCGAGTTGAATCTCCAATAATACCAACCTCGAAAATATCTTTCGATTTGAAAACCAAATGTGGGTGAAAGGTGGCGCCGCTCAAATAACAACGCATCATTCAGCAAATTTGCGGAGAAATCTTCCCTGTTTAGGATTAATTCCTTTACAGGAATTGAGGAATTTGACCAGTCACCGAGATCAACTTTACTGCGATCAATGAAGATTTCTACCTTAAGGGTTGAGGCTAGCTCATTTAGGACTCCCGAATGTAGCCAAGATCTGAGGTATGTCTTTTCATGAAGAATGAATGCAATGCGAGGGATGTCTGAACTGAACAATTGATCTCCGATTCTCATAACATTAGAGTTCTACAAATTGAGACATCATAAAATACCAACCGAATTGGTGGAATGAGACTTGAAAACGAATCGACAGGTGGTCCTCTGGTCCGTGCTGCTGGAGTATTGAGCGAAGCAATTTATGGCTTTTCTTGCAGACACAAAGAGGGTGACAAGACCTCGATAGAACTATCTAAAGTGAGGTCTCTTTCGGATCGGATTGTTTCCTCTAGCGGTATTGGTAAGTAAGGGGAACCCACTTTTGGGCTTACTCCGGCATCGCAATTGCCGCAAAACGCTCCGCTGGTGCGGTAGGAAATGACCGTCTCGTCCTCCAACACTAAGTAGCCAAGCGCAACACCAATTGGGATATAAATTGACATCGGTGAATTCTGATTTACAGTTTCCTGTTGCAGAAGACTGTAAGTAGGCGAAATTTTTCTAGTATCTAATAAGAAAATTAGTGCAGCACCGCGGACCAAGGAGATTATTTTCGCAACGGCGTGTGGTTCCGCCTGGAAATGCATGCCCCTAAAAACATGTTTCTTTGATTCAGTGAAGAAATGTTCATAGGTTATGAATGGGACGGGAAAAGATCCCTCTTTCCCAGCGACATATGCCTTGAACAAGCGCCCGCGGACATCCGAGAATACGGGCATCTGCCATGTGTACACACCGTCTATTTGACCTAGTTTTTCACTTTGGAAATCCATCTTAGTCATTGAGACCCGCCAATCATTTGTGAGTAAACGCTAGAGTATCGATGAATAGCCTTTTCCATACTAAAATGTTCTAATGCTAAAGTTCTGCATCGTTCTACGATATCCGGGCTAGCAACAAGTTCCGATATTTGATTCCCAATTTGGCTCAGAGAGTCATTATGGCCAACGATAATTCCAGTGCGAGATATTGGTAAAAGCATTTCCATGTCACCTAAACCTTTGCTGACAATTACTGGACGGCCAGAAGCCAAAAACTCACCAATTTTTGTGGGAGCAGCAGCGGCCAAGCTATCCATTCGTCCCTCCTTGCAAATAGCCATGCCAAAATTCGAATCCGCCACCAACTTTGGCATATGCGAATGCCTTACGCTAATTATTAGGTCTTCCCCCACGCTTAAATTCAAATCTGGAGATTCCTCGGCACGTGCCCAAATAACTCGCAGATCCACGGTCTTTCTTATCGCATTAATTATCTGTCGGGTACGATCGATATCGTAATAGTTATTGAAAGTCCCGGACAATAGACAAACTAACTGGCCTTGGGGCATTGGAGTTGGGATGAATTTTGACGTTTGAACACAAGTAGGTATGACTTGATGAATTCTCGGAAGCATTGCATGCCGCTTCTCTAAAATTGGTAGTACCGCAGCAGTCAAGGTTGTCATGGCATGTGTATTCCTTGCCGATATGTTCTCTAGTTCTCGAGCCCCTCTTGCCGTAAGTGTATTCCACCCGGATGTCCCAATAAGTTTTCTTTGATCTGACCACAAACTGCGCACATCCCAAAGTACTGGCGCATCTACCTCGCTCCAAACTGCGGCCACTGTTGGGATGTCACTTCGCCCATGCAAAATTACTGTACTCGGGACACATTTTCGGAGTTCGTTCAACCGCAAGACGCCACCTAGTGCGCCAGTGGCTTTAAATTTTTTAGGCTTCCACTCGACCCCAGCTATTTCCATTTTTTCGACGAGACTTGGCGGAGGAACATTTTTTTCATAGGTAATTAAACAAACCCTTTTTCCTTCTTTGGCTAAACCAAGTATCAACGGAGTTATTTGGCTGGACCCGACACCTTCCTGAATTGAGTCAATCGACATGTATGTAATATCAAATTTTGGCATATTCATAAGACACTCTCAAAGACATTATCCCAAGCCTCGAGTACCAGCGCCTCTGCATGAGTGTCCCTAATATACTGCTGACCACGCTCAACCGAATTTGCGCGCAATTCTGGCGATTCGATCATCTGAAGAATTTTCTCATACCACTCAGATGGCGTTGAACAGATTCCATCCAAATCTGTAGCGGCCATAACCCTGGAATATGCCAATGATGGCGAGGTTAAGACTGGAAGCCCCACGCGCCACATCATAAGGAGCCGATTCTCTGCTTTTAATGGATTTAGTGCACCGTTGGGATCTAAGGGCAACACAGAAAGGTGAGATTTCTTTGCAGTAGCCACCACAGCTTCGAGACTCCATTTAGTCAATGTAAAATTCTCCCCTAGAATTTTAGGGATATCTTTAAGGATCCTCTCTGTTCCACGATATAAATATTTTCCAAGCACAAGCGGATAAGTAGGGTCAGTTACCATCTCAATTGCAAGTGGGTGCACCCTTGCAATCTCTTTAATTGAATCTCTAAGTTCGAGTAGGCCCTTTGCGGTGAATGGAAGCCCTTCCCACATTAATGAAGGGAAATTCCGAGATACCCCCCCATAATTGAATTCGAGGATCGGAAATTCCTCGTGAAAATCCAATATCGAGTGCACGTTATTGCAGAAGGGAAGAATTGTTGATTCTTGCTCTATGGTTTCGCAAATAACAGCCTGGGCTAGTGAACAAGCCTCTGAGACTATTTTACGGTACGGCTGCGGTACTCCTGATATCTGACCGGTTAGAACTTTTCCTGCGCCACGCGCCCAATCACGCCAGTAGTCTTCCTTGCCCAAATAACCATCCACTAGATCCAATATGACTGGTGGCCGATTTTGTTTGCGCGTCCAGGCCGCAAGGTCAGCGCGTCCCGATAGAACCAACACATCAGCTTTCGTTTCAAGATCTGTAACAACCTCGTGCCCCCGCTTATTAGCCCAATAAATCAAGCGCCTACGGTCAACTGGGTGCTTCAAGTCAAGGCTTTGGGGTGAGTAAGCAATCCTCAGTTTGGGCACATAGAGAGTCTAACTTAGAGAACTAATTCTATATTCTAATGACTCATCTGGAGTCCACCCTGCAGAAAGAAGTTGCGAGCTTAAATCCACTACGATTTTCTTTTCGTGCCCAGGAACTTGGTTGGAAAAATCTAATAGTTTCTCGTTTAACCCTAGCTCGGAGCAAACTAGTTCAGATAGATTTTTTACAGTGGTCGAAATGCCAGTGCCAATATCTACATAATGGCTCAACTGCTTTTCAAGTGAAAACAATACAGCAGAAGCTACATCTGATGTATGGATCCAATCCATTTCATAATTTGGGGTTCGTATTGAAAACGGCTTTCCTTCTTTAAGTGCGGATATTAATCCGGGAATGAATCGCTCAGGCTTCTCATTTGGTCCAAAAGCTTGGAATATTCGAAGCCAGTTAGTCTTTCTGCCAAATGATTCTCCCATTTTTTCAAGTTCAAAACCGGTTTCAATTTTGGCCTTCGAATATACATCTGCAGCCACCACCGGGGAAATATCAGCGTTACACGCCCCCGGGTTACTTCCATATTCACTCATTGTCCCCAGGCCGAGAAAAGCATCAACGCCAAGTTCAAAACTCAGCTCCGCAAATTCTAATGTTGCAGCTTTATATTTAGAATTCAACTCACTTGTCCAAAATTTTCCATGCTCAGTATCCCAGGCGGTACTAATTACTACATTTGGCCTGGTATCCAGGAGGGCAACTCTCAGGGAATCTATATCGAAGAGGTCAGCTGTGACGTTGCCATCTAAAGCAGCCCCTATTTGATTGCGAGCAAAAGTTACAACTTCATATCCAGCTGACCTAAAGGTTGCAGCCATAGGCCCCCCGAGGAAGCCGTGTCCTCCAAGAATTGCAATTCTTGTCATTTCCTTAAATCCTTAATCTTTTAGCGAGTTTCATCATGTTACTAACCAAATTTCAAAACTAAGACAAATTCTATCAAAATGATGACTACTTTTAATCTTACTAAAAACCTTCATAATACGCCACAAGAAGAACTCAAGTATTAAATTTATGGAATTCATATGCTAATCAGGTTACTGTCGATTATCTGTTTTTTTTATATTACGCCACCATGGTTCGTTTTCACGGTACCAAGTAATTGTCTCCAATATTCCATGTTCAAAACTCACCTGGGGTGAGTACCCCAAAAATTTATTAATTTTTTCATAATTGACAGAGTATCTAAAGTCATGGCCCAGGCGATCTTCAACGAACGTAATTTGACTTTCATCTTTACCCATGAGCTGAAGAATTATTCGGGTTAGCTCGATATTAGATAAGAATTTTCCGCCGCCGATATTGTAAATCTCACCCGAAACCCCTTTAGTTAAGGCCAAAAAGATTGCCTTGCAATGATCATCAACGTGTAACCAATCTCGAATATTTGAGCCGTTCCCGTATAAGGGCACCTTTATCCCATCCAGTAAATTGGTAATAAACAAAGGAATCAATTTCTCAGGATATTGGTGAGGGCCATAATTATTACTACACCTGGTTGTGATTATGTCAGTACCATAAGTGCGAAAAAATGTTCTTGCTAATAAATCTGCCGAAGCTTTCGATGCAGCATATGGAGAGTTAGGAAGTAATGGGAAATCCTCAGTCCACGATCCTACAGGAATTGAACCATAGACCTCATCTGTTGACACTTGAACCATACGGATTTCTTTTGTACCACGGGTAGCTTCAAGTAGCGTATGAGTTCCCAGTACATTTGTAACAATAAAGTCTCGCGAATGATTGATAGAGCGATCCACGTGTGATTCAGCCGCAAAATTCACGACCGCATCATTTTGCTTAAAAAGTTTACGGACTAACTCAGAATCACATATGTCGCCTTTGATGAATTCATATTCATCAGTAGGACACCCTGATAAATTTGTTAAAGTTCCGGCGTAAGTTAAGTTGTCAAGAACGGTTAATTCATCTACCCCGGGCAGCGTTCCATCAAGGATTCGCTTGACGAAATTTGAGCCTATGAAGCCAGCCCCACCAGTAACCAAGAGTTTCATTTAGAAAGTCCGATTTTTTGCATAGGAGTAGGTTACACAGGTTAGGCTTCTGCCATGAATGGAATCGTCCTAGCCGGAGGAATAGGCTCGCGTTTATGGCCAATAACTCGTGGTGTTAGCAAGCAATTGCTCCACGTTTATGACAAACCAATGATTCATTATCCAATTGCAACACTAATGGCTGCTGGAATTAGGAAGATTCTCATAGTTTCAACACCTCAAGACGTGGAGGCGTACAAGCGCCTACTCGGTTCTGGGTTTGATTTGGGAGTCGAATTCCATTTTGTTGTTCAAGATTTTCCCAGAGGTTTGGCAGACGCATTTATTCTTGGAGAAAATTTCCTCGATGGAGGCAAATGTGCCTTAATACTGGGCGATAACATATTTCATGGTTCTGGACTGGGTCGTCAACTTATGGATTACACAAGTCTGAATGGAGCCCACATATTCGCATATAGAGTCGCAGATCCAACACAATACGGTGTAGTTGAGTTTAGCGATACCGGCGAAGTTATATCCATTGAAGAGAAGCCAGTTGCACCTAAATCAAATTATGCAGTTCCGGGACTTTATTTTTATGATAATTCCGTCGTGGAGATTGCAAAAGGGATTGAACCCAGTGCGCGAGGCGAAATCGAAATTACCGCTGTAAATAACGAGTATCTTAAAGCAGGAAATTTACAAGTATCAATTCTTCCACGTGGCACTGCGTGGCTTGATACCGGAACTGTCCAAGCATTACATGATGCTGCCTCCTACGTAAGAATTCTTGAAGAGCGACAAGGGACCAAGGTTTCTTGCTTAGAGGAGATTGCTTGGAGACAAGGTTGGATTAGCAATGACAAATTGCACTCACTTGCGCAAAGTTACGGGATTTCTCCTTATGGAAATTTCCTTCGTTCGCTATTGTTAGATATAGGGAATCGTGAAAGGTGAAAAGTTGATTATCCTGAGTGATATGGGTAAAGGCCCAGGAAAAGATAGGCAGAAAATTCAAATCAAAGATTTAGGGATTTGGATCCACCCAATTGATGGCTTTCTCGATAATCGCGGTGCGTTAGGCTTCCTTGAGCTGGATAAGCTTTTCCCCATCAACCCAAAAAGAATATTTTTTACATTTGATGTACCGCTAAATGAAAGCCGCGGAGGGCACGCCCATAGGGAGTGCTCTCAGTTTCTAGTCTGCCTGAGTGGTGCTTGTACAGTTGAAATCGACAATGGGACCACAGTTCAACAATTCAGAGTAGACACGCCCTTTTATGGCTTAGAATTGCCAAGAATGTACTGGTCTAGGCAATTCGACTTTACTGAATCAGCTTCGTTACTCGTTTTAGCTTCAGACCACTATTCGGAAGAAGATTACATAAGAGAATATTCAGAATATACTGAGATTCTGCATAACTCAAGAAATATAAATTCATAAAATAGTCCTCACGAAAGGCTAGGGAAACTTTGA
>CAZMNB010000052.1:0-8424 GCA_964567545.1 uncultured Bifidobacterium sp.
CGTCATATTGCGAAGTTTGAAAATTCTTTGGCATATCTGGATAAAAATAATTCTTTCGAGCAAAGCGGCTATAAGGTGCAATTGCACAATTTAGTGCTAGCCCAATCATGATTGTGTACTCAATCGCTTTTTCATTTACAACTGGTAATGCGCCAGGCAACCCTAAGCAAACTGGACAAGTTTGAGTATTTGGTTCAGCACCAAAGATTGTGTTGCAACCGCAGAACATTTTCGATGCGGTTCCTAATTCAACGTGTACTTCCAAACCAAGGACTGGTTCGTATTTTTCAATCACATCTTCATATTTCAAACTCATGCCCGCGCTCCTAACCCAGAAACGTGCGAAAGAATTGGTGCGCCCCATTTACTCAATAGCGCAGATTCGAGGGCAGCGCCTACCTTGTAAAGTCGGTCATCTTTCATCGCTGGCGCCATGATTTGGAATCCTGCTGGCAAGTTATCTTCTTCAGCTAGTCCACTTGGCAGAGACATCCCGCAAATCCCTGCCATATTTACCGGGATAGTCGCAATGTCGTTTAGATACATAGCAATTGGGTCATTTGCTTTTTCGCCAATTTTAAATGCCGTGGTCGGCGCAGTTGGCGAGACTAATACATCTGCTTTCGTAAATGCGTTATCAAAATCTTGCTTGATTAAAGTTCTAACTTTTTGAGCGCTGCCATAGTAAGCATCATAATAACCACTTGAGAGGGCATAGGTTCCAAGAATAATCCGGCGCTTTACTTCACGGCCAAAACCTACTTCGCGAGTTAGGTTCATTACTTCTTCTGCTGATACTCCGCTTTTATCGCCCACACGAATTCCATATCGCATTGCATCGAATCGAGCTAGGTTTGATGAACATTCACTAGGTGCAATTAAGTAATAAGCAGCTAGGGCATATTCAAAATAGGAACAAGAAACTTCAACAATTTCAGCGCCAAGTCCTGCGAGTAATTCAAGTGATTCATTAAATCGATTTAATACGCCAGTTTGATAACCCTCACCTTGTAACTCTTTTATTACGCCAATCTTTAAACCTTTTACATCACCATTTTTAGCTGCCGCAACAATTGCTGGAACTGGAGCATTAATACTTGTCGAATCTTTTGGATCATGGCCAGCGATAGTTTCATGTAATAACGCAGTGTCTAAAACAGTTCTGCCGCATGGACCGGCTTGATCTAAACTCGATGAGAATGCAACTAACCCGTAACGAGATACGCCACCATATGTTGGTTTCACTCCGACGGTTCCGGTAACTGCAGCAGGTTGGCGAATTGAACCGCCAGTATCGGTTCCAATTGCAAGTGGAGCTTCGAATGCTGCCAGCGATGCCGATGATCCACCACCAGATCCGCCAGGAATTCGGGAAAGATCCCAAGGATTATGAGTTGGTCCGTATGCAGAATTTTCAGTTGATGAACCCATCGCAAATTCATCCATATTTGTTTTGCCAAGTATTACTACATCGGCTGCGCGCAATTTGGTTACAACTGTTGAGTCATAAGGCGGACGCCACCCTTCGAGCATTTTTGATCCGCAAGTAGTTGGAATTCCTTTTTGCACCATTACATCTTTTAGCGCAAGCGGTATTCCAGCTAGCTGTGAAAGTTTCGCACCATCTGCCCGTTTCTTGTCCGCAAGTGCTGCTTGTGCAAGTGCGCCTTCAGTATCAACATATAAGAATGCGTGTACATCTTTATCTACTTCTGCTATTCGATCTAGATGTGCTTGCGTTAACGCAACGCTGGTTGTTTCGCCACTAGCAAGAGCTGCCGCCATTTCTGATGCGTTCTTTTTAATCATCTTAATTACGCTTCTTCGCCAAGAATTTTCGGCACTTTAAATCGTTGTTCTTCACTAGCTGGCGCAGCAGATAATGCGGCTTCTGGGGTTAAGCTCGGAATAACTTCATCTTTGCGATAAACATTTTGTAATGGCAATGGATGTGAGGTTGGAAGTACATCTTGACCGGCGACTTCTTGAACGCGGGCAACCGCATTGAGAATTACACCGAGTTCGGAAGCTAAATGATCCAACTCCGCAGGGGCCATATCGATTCGTGCTAACCGTGCGAGGTTTGCGACATCATCACGAGAAATTCCAGCCATGTGCGCACCTTACCTAATCTGTCCAGTGCCAGTAACAATCCAAGTTGTGGTCGTCATCTCTTCCAACCCCATTGGACCGCGAGCATGTAATTTCTGATTTGAAATCCCAATTTCGGCGCCGAAACCCATCTCTTCGCCATCAGTAAATCTAGTTGAAGCATTAACCATCACGGCAGCGCAATCTGAAAGTGCAATAAATTTATCTGCGTTTTCTTTTGATTCCGTAACAATCGCTTCGGTGTGGTTGGTACCAAATTTAGCAATATGGTCGATGGCTCCAATTAATGAAGGCACAATCCCAACATTCATCTCTAAAGTTCCGTACTCGGTATGCCAATTTTCTTCGGTCGCTAAAGTCGCATTGATTCCCAATTCTTGCGTAATCGAAAGTACATGGCTATCACAATGCAATATAACGCCGGCTTTATCTAAAGCTACTAATGCCGCTGGCAAGAAATTCTTAGCAATATTTTCATGGACTAATAAGGTTTCGGCTGCATTACAAACACTTGGTCGATTAGTCTTTGAATTTAAAGTTACTGGTAGCGCTTTTACTAAATCTGCAAACTCATCTACATAAACATGACAAACGCCTGCGCCAGTTTCTATCGTTGGAACCGTTGATTCATCAACTACCATTCGAATCAAATTAGCGCTACCTCGTGGAATTACTAAATCAACACTGCCACGCGCGTGAAGTAATGCACGCACGCTTTCACGATCTTCGCTTGGCACCAATTGAATTACATCTGCTGAAATCGCAGTTTTAATCAAAGCCTCTCGCATAACTTTTACAAGGATTGCATTACTTTCACTAGCACTCGAAGAACCCCGTAATAGTGCAGAATTTCCGGAGGCTAATAAAATTACGGCAGCATCAACGGTCACATTTGGTCGAGCTTCATAGACCATTCCAACAACGCCAAACGGCACAGTTACTTGCTTAAGATGTAACCCATTTTCTAAGGTTCGCTCGCGTAATACTTGATTGAGTGGATCTGGTAACGCTGCGACTTTGCGTGCACCGTTAGCTATTCCTGCAATTCTTTCTGGGGTTAAATGTAACCGATCTAATAAGGAATCGGCCATCCCGCCAGATTTTTCCCGCGTCATATCAACGTTATTTGCTGCTTCAATTACAGCACTGTTAGCAACGATCGCATCTGCGATAGCAAGTAGCGCATTTCTGCGGGTTTTGTAATCTGCCGCGACTAACGTGCGCGCTGCAATTCTCGCTTTATCAGCTAAATCTTTAACTAATTTATCGGAGCTCATAGATTCCTATAACAACACTAAATCATCGCGATGGACAAGTTCGCGCTCATATTCTGCGCCAAGTGATTTTGCTAAGTCTTTTGTGGAGCGTCCTAACATCTGTGGTACTTCCACAGCGTCAAATGCCACTAAACCGCGTGCAATTGCAACTCCATCTGGGCCGACTAGTTCGACAGTGTCACCGGAAATAAACTCCCCTTCAACTGCCGTAACGCCAGCAGGTAATAGTGAAACTCCGCGTTCTTTAATGGCAGTAACTGCGCCAGCATCAAGAATTAGTTTTCCATGTGGTGTTGCTGCATGGGCTAGCCAAAGTAACCGCGAAGATTTTTTACTGGTTGCGGTGTGGAAAAAAGTTCCAAAATCGTTACCTTCAAGAGCGGCGCCAACTTCGTTTAATGAAGTGAGAAGCGTCGGAATACCTGCGCCAGATGCAATTCGAGCTGCATCAACTTTTGTAATCATGCCACCGCTGCCAACTCCCGCAGATCCGATGCCGCCAATCAGAGCATCTGAAATTTCATCAATTGCATGGACTTCGGAAATTTTCTTCGCGTTAACAGACGTTGGTGGCGCATCGTAAAGCGCATCAACATCGGTAACTAGAACTAATAGATCTGCGCCAACTAGATGTGAAACTAGCGCTGCAATTCGATCGTTATCGCCAAATCTAATTTCTTGAGTACCTACGCTATCGTTTTCATTAATTACTGGAACTACTCCCAGCGCTATTAATTTAAAAAGCGTACGTTGCGCATTTTGATAATGTGATCTGCGAACTACATCTTCAATTGTGAGTAATACTTGAGAAGCAGTGATCGCATAACGCGAAAAAGATTCGGTATACCTATGGATGAGTAGCCCTTGTCCAACCGATGCTGCTGCTTGCTGTGTTGCAAGATCTTTTGGGCGAGTAGCCAGCCCAAGCGGAGCTAAGCCCGCCGCAATTGCCCCAGATGAAACTACTAATACCTCTTTACCGGCTTTTCTTAATTTAGCTACAACATCCACAAGCGCATCTACAGCTTTTGGATCTAATTGCCCACCAGATTTACCAGTAAGTGATGAAGATCCGATTTTTATAACAATTCTATTAGCTGCGAAAACTCGATCGCGCATTAGCGAACCTCGCCCTCGATGCGTGGATTAGTTGGGTCAGCAACTTTATATTCCCATTGCTCTGCAATTTCATCATCATCTAATTGATCAACTGCTTCGATTTCCATGCGCTCCCATTCACGTGGAATTCGCAAGTCATCACCACGAGGTCCAGCCAACAATTCTGCACCAGCTTCAATAGTTGGTTCCCAGTCAAAAATGATTGCAGCTTCGCCAGTTCCAATGCGAACTTCGCTTCCTTGCTTTGCGCCAAGTGCGAAGAGAGCTTTTTCTACACCAAGTCGAGCTAACCGATCAGCTAAATATCCAACTGCCTCTTTATTGCTGAAATTAGTTTGATGCACCCAACGCAACGGACGATTACCAGTAACTGTAAATGAACCATCTTCTTCCACCTTAACATCAAACCCAGAATCATCAACAGCAATAGGTCGAAGTACGATTCGAGTTTTCTCTTCACTTGCTCTGCTGGCTCGCGAAGTTTGGATAATTTTTGCCATTCCATAAAGTAACTCGGTAAGACCGATTCGGGCAGCAGCGGAAACTTGAAAAACTTGGTAACCGCGTTCTTCTAGCGTTGATTGCACCATATCGGCCATGGCTTTTCCATCTGGCAAATCTATTTTGTTAAGCGCAATTAAACGCGGGCGATCATTTAAACCACCGTAATGTGCGAGCTCTGCTTCGATAACATCTAAGTCAACTAATGGATTTCGATCAGTTTCAAGCGTTCCGCAATCCAATACGTGAACTAAAGCTGCGCAACGTTCAACATGGCGCAAGAATTCCAAACCTAAACCTTTACCTTCACTTGCACCAGGAATTAACCCTGGTACATCAGCAACTGTAAATCGCGTTTCGCCTGCTTGCACTACGCCTAAATTTGGCACCAGTGTTGTGAATGGATAATCCGCAATTTTTGGACGGGCTGCAGAGATAGCTGCAATTAGTGAAGATTTACCAGCGCTTGGATAACCAACCAGCGCAATGTCTGCAACACTTTTTAATTCAAGAATTAAAGTTCGAGCTTCGCCTGGTTCACCTAAAAGTGCAAAACCTGGTGCGCGACGACGTGACGATGAGAGCGCAGCATTTCCTAAACCACCGCGGCCACCTTGTGCCGCAATAAAACGAGTTCCGTTGCCAACTAAATCCGCTAATACTTTTCCTTCTGTTGTCAAAACAACAGTTCCGTTTGGAACACCCATTACCATGTCTTCGCCATATGGACCATCCTTGCGGTCACCTTGGCCTTGTTTCCCAGATGTTGCAGAGCGATGCGGCGAATGATGAAAATCTAAAAGCGTTGTGACATTTGGATCGACAACCAAAATTATGTCACCACCGCGGCCGCCGTTGCCGCCATCTGGCCCACCAAGTGGCACAAATTTTTCGCGACGGACTGAAACACAACCATCGCCACCACTGCCTGCAGAAGCATGCAAAGTGACGCGATCTACGAAGGTTGTCATCTTTACATCCTCTCTACTTTCTTATATTTGTAAAATAAAAAACGGGCCCGTGCATACGGACCCGCAAATTATGAAGGTCGTTTGTTAAGAAACCGGAACCACATTAACTACTCGACGACCACGTGCTTTACCGAACTCAACTGCACCAGCAGCTAGCGCGAATAACGTGTCGTCTTTACCGCGGCCAACATTCTTACCTGGGTGGAAACTTGTGCCACGTTGGCGAACTAATATTTCGCCACTGTTCACAACTTGTCCGCCAAATCGCTTGATGCCTAAAAATTGTGGATTTGAATCGCGACCGTTACGCGTGGACGAGACACCTTTTTTACTTGCCATTGTTTCTCAGCTCCTTATTTCACGCCGTTGATGGCGGTAATTTTTACGCGAGTGCTCTTTGCGCGGAAACCTTGACGACGACGGTAACCGGTCTTGTTCTTGTAACGCAGAATGTGAATCTTTGGGCCTTTTACTTCTTCAATGATTTCCCCAGTAACTTTTACGCCAGAGAGAATCTTTGGATCAGAAGTTACGGCATCGCCATCGACTACAAGTACTGCAGGGAAAGTTATGATCGAACCTGAAGCAGCATCAACTCGGTCGACGAAAACGGTATCGCCAATAGCGACTTTCTCCTGGCGTCCGCCAGCTTTTACTATTGCATACACCGGAATAATTCCTCTCGAGATGTTGAACAGGGGGTTAGCGTACGGATGAGCATGGCCTTGGGTCAAACTGAGCCTTATTCACCGCTTACTACCCCACTACTGGTTGCCCGTCGGCGACGGCGACCAAATCGTGGTTTTTCATCTAATTCAGCAATGCTGCCAGAGCCAACCTCTGAAACTTCATTTACTGAGCTATCCGAATTTTTATTTTCATCAACTTGCATTTCTGAAACGTCTTCATCATCACTATTTTCAGATCCATCAAATTTTGGCGTTAATTCGCGATCAAGTGTTTTCTTATTTACTGGTTCCATATGAATGTGAATTCCGCGACCAGCACAACTTTCGCAAGTCGTTGAAAACGCTTCGATAAGCCCTTGACCTACGCGCTTGCGGGTCATTTGGACCAGGCCGAGCGAAGTAACTTCAGCAACTTGGTGCTTAGTTCGATCGCGACCTAAACATTCAACTAATCGTCGCAGCACTTGCTCTCGGTTAGATTCCAGAATCATGTCAATAAAATCAATCACAACTATGCCACCTAAGTCGCGCAATCTTAATTGACGGGCAATTTCTTCGGCAGCTTCTAGGTTATTTTTAGTAACAGTCTCTTCTAAGTTGCCACCTTTACCAATAAATTTGCCGGTGTTAACGTCAATAACAATCATCGCTTCAGTCTTATCGATAACTAATGAACCTCCTGAAGGAAGATAAACTTTTCGATCGAGCGCTTTAGTTAATTGCTCGTCAACGCGATGCTCGGTAAAGAGATCTCCAGTACCGACCCACTTTTCGATCTTTGAAGTAAGTTCTGGTGCAATGTGGTTTAAGTAATTATGAATATCGTCCCAGGCTTGTGCGCCTTGAACCGTTAACTTTTTGAAATCTTCATTGAAAATATCGCGAATAACTCGAACTGTTAAATCTGGTTCGCCGTAGAGAAGTGATGGCGCAGCAACGCCAGTTGTCTCGGATTTAACTTTGATATCTTCCCATTGGGCTTTCAACCTTGTTACATCACGAGTTAGTTCTTCTTCGCTTGCGCCTTCAGCAGCAGTTCGAACAATTACGCCCTCTTCATCAGTGATCAAGTTTTTAAGGATTGATTTCAATCGAGCGCGTTCGTTTTCTGGGAGTCGTCGACTAATTCCGCTCATGCCACCGCCAGGAACAAATACTAAATAACGGCCAGGTAACGAAATTTGACTGGTTAAGCGAGCGCCTTTTTGACCAATTGGATCCTTTGTAACTTGTACTAAAACCGATTGTCCAGTTTTCAATACCTGCTCAATTTTCTTTGGCTGATTATCGGTTAATCCGGCGGCATCCCAATTTACTTCACCGGCGTAAAGCACTGCGTTACGACCCTTACCAATATCTACGAATGCGGCTTCCATAGAGGGAAGTACGTTTTGCACTTTTCCAAGGTAAACATTTCCTACATAAGAAATATTGCTATTTCGATTTACATAGTGTTCAACTAAAATTTTATCTTCGATAACTGCTATTTGCGTGCGGTCACCTTTTTGGCGAACTAACATTTCGCGATCAACAGATTCGCGACGTGCTAAGAACTCCGCATCGGTGAGTATCGTGCCGCGTCTGCGATTCTCGCGGTAATCACCACGGGAATCGTTACGAGAAAAACCTCGATCACGATCTCGACCACGATCTCTTTCTTTAAAGCGACCAGGTCGCTGTGGCCGATCTTCACGTTTAACAAATTCTTTCTTAGCTGGCGTACGTGCTTCGCGAACCTTAACGACGGTAGTTACG
>CAZMNB010000053.1:0-8417 GCA_964567545.1 uncultured Bifidobacterium sp.
CCACTGACCTCTTCCTTATCAGGGAAGCGCTCTAACCAGGCTGAGCTATAGGCCCTTCTTTTCGCCCTGACCTGGATCAGTGCGAGGCGCAAGATTACCCGAACAATTGGTGGCTACCAAAAGTCCGTTATTCCTCGCTTACTTTAGTTAGTGAAACGACAGTGATGCCATCGTTCAAGTTCACCAATCTAACTCCCATTGTGTCGCGACCGGTTTCACGCACTTGTAAAACTTCAGTTCTCATGACACTTCCACTAGATGTGATTGCAAGAATTTCATCGCTTTCGTTAACGATTAACGCTCCAACCAAAATACCGCGTGATCCTTCATCTATTTTTGCGGCTTTTACTCCGATTCCACCTCGTCCTTGAGAGCGATATTCGGTGAGTGGTGTTCGTTTTCCAAACCCACCATCTGTCGCGGTTAAAACATACTGTTTTGCATCGTCAGTATTTTTTGAAATCGAAACCATGGTTAAGAGTTCATCGTTTTCACGAAACTTCATGCCGATTACACCAGTAGCTGATCGCCCCATTGGTCGTAATGAGCCATCATCCGCAGTAAATCGAAGTGACATGCCTTTACGTGAGATTAATAAGATTTCATCCGATGCAGAAATCGCTGATGCAGAAACAACTTCATCACCTTCGCGAAGTGAAATTGCAATTAGCCCGCCGGTGCGATTTGAATCGTACTCAACTAATGGACTCTTTTTAACAACACCGCTTCTAGTAGCGATTACTAAATGAGGTAGTGATTGATAATCTTTTATTCCAATTACAGACGCTATGGTTTCATCCGGTTTGAATGCTAACAAGTTTGCTACGTGTTGACCGCGGGCATCTCTTCCAGCATCTGGAAGCTCGTGAACTTTTGCTCGATAAATTCGACCTTGGTTTGTTAAGAAAAGCAACCAATCATGAGTTGATGCGGTGAAGAAATGTTCAACAATGTCATCTTGTTTTAAAGTGGCGCCTCGAACACCTTTGCCACCGCGTTTTTGTGCACGGTAAGCATCAGCTTTGGTTCGTTTTGAGTAACCACCCCGTGTAATAGTCACAACTACATCTTGATCTGGAATTAAATCCTCAACTGATAAGTCGGTATCGCCAGCAATAATTTGGGTCCTTCGATCATCGCCGTATTTTTCTGCAAGCTCTAAAAGTTCGTTCTTAATAATTGAACGTTGTTTAGCTGGACTAGCCAAGATTTCATTAAGTTCAATAATGTCTGCCATTAAACCGTCGTACTCGTCAATAATCTTTTGTCGCTCTAGCGCAGCAAGCCGCCGTAGTTGCATATCCAAAATCGCATTTGCTTGAACTTCATCAACCTCAAGAAGTTTCATCAACCCTTCACGAGCTGCGTCTGAGTTAGCGCTGGCGCGGATTAAAGCGATTACTGCATCAAGAGCATCGAGTGCCTTTAAATAACCCCGTAAAATATGAGCGCGTTTTTCTTTTTCGCTCAATCGATACTTCGTGCGACGGACAATAACTTCTATTTGATGGTTGATGTAATAGCGGACAAACTCGTTTAATTTAAGTGTCCTGGGCACGCCGTCTACCAAAGCCAACATATTTGCGCCAAATGAATCTTGCAACTGGGTTTGCTTGTAAAGATTATTAATTACAACTTTTGCTACTGCATCGTTGCGCAAAACCACAACTAAACGCTGTCCTAAACGTTCGTTACCTTCATCGCGAACATCTGCAATACCTTTAATTTTTCCATCTTTTACCAACTCGGCAATTTTTAAAGCTAAATTATCTGGATTTACTTGATACGGAAGTTCGGTTACAACTAAACAAGTCCGTTTGTTTATCTCTTCTACTTCGATTACCGCGCGCATAATGATGGAACCACGACCAGTTCGATAAGCATCTTCAATACCTTTACGACCGACTATTAAACCTTTAGTTGGGAAATCTGGACCTTTAACAATTCCAAGCATTGCGTTAAGTGAATCTTCTGGTGATGCATCTGGGTTGTCGAGCGCCCATTGCACAGCTCCACAAATTTCGCGGAGGTTGTGCGGTGGAATATTTGTGGCCATCCCAACAGCGATTCCCGCAGAACCATTAACTAATAAATTTGGGAAACGGCTTGGTAGAACTACTGGCTCTTGGGATCTACCGTCGTAGTTAGAAACAAAATCAACAGTATCTTCGTCAATATCGCGCATGATTTCCATGGCGAGCGGATCAAGCCGGGCTTCGGTGTAGCGCATTGCCGCTGCTGGATCATTTCCAGGTGAGCCGAAGTTTCCATTGCCATCCACAAGTGGGTAGCGAAGTGACCAATGTTGCGCTAACCGAACCAAAGTGTCATAAATCGCGCCATCGCCATGTGGGTGGTAATTACCCATAACATCACCAACGATGCGTGAGGATTTGTAGTAACCCTTATCTGGGCGATAACCCGCGTCATACATTGCATAAAGCACGCGGCGATGAACTGGTTTTAAACCATCACGAATATCTGGGAGCGCGCGGCCAACAATAACGCTCATCGCGTAGTCGAGATAAGAACGCGCCATCTCGACTTGTAGATCAACTGCCTCTACCCGATCAGTGGTCGGTAATTGCTCTTCCAATTCATTCTCCAGTTTCGATTATTAAATATCTAAGAATCGGACATCTTTAGCGTTGCGTTGAATAAAATTACGGCGTTGTTCAACATCTTCACCTATTAAAACTGAGAAGAGATCATCCGCTGCTGCAGCATCTTGCAATGTAACTTGCATTAACACTCGGTGCGCTGGATCCATTGTGGTATCCCAAAGTTCTTTAGCTGGCATTTCACCTAAACCTTTAAAGCGTTGAATACCGTCTTCTTTAGGTAAACGTTTTCCGGCTTCAATCCCAATTTTTATCAACCCGTCACGTTCTTTATCTGAAAATGCGTACTGTACTGGTTCTTTTCCACCCCATTTAATTTTGTAAAGTGGTGGTTGTGCTAAATATACGAAACCTTGTTCGATTAATGGGCGCATAAATCTAAATAATAAAGTGAGTAGAAGAGTTCGAATATGTTGGCCGTCGACGTCAGCGTCAGCCATTAAAATAATTTTGTGATAGCGGAGTTTTGCAACATCGAAATCTTCATGAATACCAGTACCGAGTGCAGTAATTAACGCTTGGACTTCATTATTTTGAAGAACGCGATCGATTCGTGCTTTCTCAACATTTAAAATCTTTCCGCGGATTGGAAGAACTGCTTGGTTTCGAGAGTCGCGTCCGCCTTTTGTTGAACCGCCAGCTGAATCACCTTCCACAATATAAAGTTCGCATTTTTCTGGTTCGGTCCACTGGCAATCCGCTAATTTTCCAGGCATCCCCCGGCCTTCCAATAAACCTTTCCGGCTCCTTGATAAATCGCGAGCTTTTCGTGCCGCAACTCGAGCGGCCGCAGCATCTATGCATTTACGTACAATTTCTTTTCCTTCGGTTGGATTTCTTTCAAACCATGAACCTAAATTGTCATTAACTGATTTTTGCACGAACGATTTAGCTTCGGTGTTACCTAATTTAGTTTTAGTTTGACCCTCAAATTGTGGTTCACCCATTTTTATAGAAACAATCGCAGTTAGGCCTTCACGTACATCATCACCAGTTAGTCGATCTTCTTTCTTTTTAATGTAGCCCCAATCTTCGCCAAATTTATTTATTAGTGAAGTTAGTGAAGTTCGGAAACCTTCTTCGTGGGTCCCACCCTCTTGGGTGTTAATTGTGTTTGCGAAAGTGTAAACAGATTCAGTAAATCCAGTGTTCCATTGCATTGCAATTTCAAGTGACATCTTTTGTTTAGAGTCCTCGCCACCAAAAGAAATAATGGATTTATGGCCCTCGCCTTTAGTTAAATTTAAATGTTTAACAAAATCGGAAATTCCGCCCGGATAGTTGAATTTAATAAATAACGGTTCGCCATTTTCGTCCACATGACTTGGCCGTTCATCTTTAAGTGAAAGTGTTAAACCTTTATTTAAAAAAGACATTTCGCGGAAACGTGCAGATAAAATCTCAAACGAAAAATCGGTAGTCTCGAAAATTTCTTCAGAAGGCCAGAATGTAACCTGTGTTCCGGTTTTTTCAGTAGCAACACCTTTTTTTAGTGGAGTTTGTGGCACACCAAGTTTGTAATTTTGGTTCCAGAAAAATCCATCTCGTTGCACAATAACTTCTAGATCTTGACTGAGCGCGTTCACAACTGAAATACCAACTCCGTGTAACCCGCCAGAAACTGAATATCCACCATCACCAAATTTTCCACCGGCGTGTAAAACAGTTAGCACAACTTCTAGCGCTGGTTTCTTCTCAATTGGGTGCATATCAACTGGAATCCCGCGGCCGTTATCGATTACTTGCACACCACCATTTGCTAAAAGTGTTACTGAAATTTCATCACAATAACCAGCAAGCGCTTCATCTACTGAGTTATCAACTACTTCATAAACTAAATGGTGAAGTCCGCGCTCTCCGGTCGAGCCGATGTACATACCTGGGCGTTTACGGACCGCCTCCAACCCCTCAAGAACGGTGATCGCGCTAGCGTCATATACTTTTGCGTTCTCTTTTTTTGGAGTTTGGGTTGGCACCAATACGCCTTTCATTGCAGTTCACGGTTCAGGTTATTTTGGGGCTTCGACCTGTTATAGCCAAACCTCGTCAGTTTTTACTGGGGTTCAGCCTGTAATCCTAGTGGGTTTTTCAAACTGAGATAGCCCAAAAAAGCCTTCTGTGGCAGGTTAGGGCGATTAATTAGCGAAAGGTTAGGTTCCCTACTGGGTGATTACCCGTAAGTGTCTCTTGGCCCTTTTGATCCCCGGATTGTGCGGAGTCCGCGCTTCCAAGATGGCGCGTGGGGGCCGATCACAACCAACTCTTCAACCAAAGCTCCCGGTGCGCTTTCGCGGAGAGTTTTTAATAGATTGTTTGAAATCAATCGGAGTTGAGTTGCCCATGCGGTGGAAGAGGTTTGGATGGTTAACTTCCCGTCGAGCAAAGTTATTGGAGTTGAATGTTGTGCAATCTCCTCACCAACAATTTTTTCCCAATCGCTAAACAAATTTCCTTCCGCGATTCCTTGACGCCAATCTCGGTTAGCAATAATTTCATCAAATACCGAACTAAGTGGTTGTGGGTCAGAATTACTGATCTGATTCTCTGTTTCTATAATTCGTTTTGGTTTTCTTATTTGAGTTTTGTAAGCTCTAAATAATTCACGAGCAATATCACGTTTGGGTTTAGGTTCGCTCATAACTCTTTCACCATTCCGGATTTAACTAAATACCGAGCTCCATTTAAATTCTTAGGAAGATCGCTTTCTACTGCAACAGTAATAAAGGTTTGTTCGGCTTCTTCTGCTAGTTGCACTAACTTCTCTCTACGGGCCTCATCTAACTCTGAAAAAACATCGTCTAATATCAAAATTGGTTGGTTGCCTTCTTCTTTTAGAAGTTGAAATGAGGCTAAACGTAGCGCAAGCGCGATAGACCAAGATTCGCCATGACTTGCGTAGCCTTTTACTTGGTGTTCCCCTAATGAAAGCAACACGTCGTCCCGGTGCGGTCCTACCAATGTGATTCCACGTTCTCGTTCTTGATCTCTAACTTCTAATATTTTAGATATGAGTAAGTTTTGGTTTGAATCTCGGTCGTTAGAGAGTTGGTTGATATTCGATTTGTAAGCAATTCCTGCTAGTTTTTTCTCAGCTAAGTTTTTATAAGCGGCGATAAAATATGGTTGTAGTGTTTCAATTAATTCGATCCGGCTAGCTATAAGTTCTGCGCCGAATTTAGTTAAATGTTCGTCCCATGGTTCTAAAGATTGAATAGGGGCACGACTTTTTAATAAGGCATTCCGTTGCTTTAAAGCTCTTTCGTAATCGGTAATAACCCCTGACATTCTTGGGTTTCGTTGGATTAATAATTGATCTATAAAAGCCCGCCGTTCATTGGGGTCACCCCGGACTAGATCTAAATCTTCTGGTGAGAACGCGATGGCTTGTGTTATTCCAAGTATTTCTTTCTGACTTCTAACTGGGTTTTGATTTACTTTAGCGCGATTTGCTTTGTTGCTGTTTATCTCTAACTCGATGAGTTGAGATCGGTCGTCTTGTAAAACTTTAGCTCGGATATATGCGCGCTCTGCACCTAACTTAATTAAGGGGGTGTCTTGTGAAACTCGGTGTGAAGATAGAAGAGATAAATACATAATAGCTTCAATAATATTAGTTTTGCCTTCGCCATTATCACCAATAAAAATACTTTGTTTTGTTTTTAATGGTAATTCTAAAACTTTATAAGATCGGAAATCTTGTAAAGATAAGTGTGTAATATGCACGGCGATTTAACTTGATTAAAAGTTATGAGGCGTATCGCATTGGCATCAACAGGTACCGATAACTATCGGTTGTTGGACCATCTTTCTCGTTTTTGCCAGACAGCACCGCTGGTTTGTTAGAACCAGTGAATGCGATATGCACAAACGGGGTTCCTACTGCGTGTAAGCCGTCCATCAAAAATGTTGGGTTAAAAGCAATATCAATTGCTTCCCCGTTGTAAATAATAGTTATCTCCTCGGTTGCTTGCGCTTCTTCGCCAGCGCCGGCTTCTAGTTGTAGTTTAGAATCAGCAAAACGGAGTCGGAGTGGTACGGTTTTATCAGTTACTAACGCGACCCGGCGAACTGAATCTAAAAACGGAACAACTTCGATTGTTGCTTGCGCGATACTCTCGTTTGGAAGTAAATGGCGGTATGGTGGGAAAGTTCCGTCCAACATTCTTGAAGTCATAGTTTTTGCTTCACTCGCGAAACCCACTAGTCGTTCTGTTGCGGTTATTGGTGCAATCGCTAATGAAACTTGAGTTACTCCCACTAAAGATTTTGCGGCGTCAGCTAATGTGCGAGCGCGTAATAAAGCAGATGTTGCAATATCGGTATTGTTTGGTTGCCATTGAATTTCACGCACCGCTAATCGATATCTGTCAGTTGCAGCTAAAGTGATTGTTTCTTTATTTATATCAACATGAATACCGGTAAGTGTTGGAAGTGAATCATCTTTACCGGCGGCGATTGCAACTTGATTGATTGCGGTTGCGAACACATCGCTCGCAATAAACCCGGAATTATCTGGCATGGTTGGCAGGTTTGGATATTCGTTTATTGGCAAGGTTGGAAGTGTGAATTTAGCTGTGCCGGCGGTTACTAAAACTCGGTTGTTCTCTAAAATGAAAGAGACTGGTTTGTTTGGAAGTGATCTAGCTATCTCGGCAAGTAGCCGCCCAGGAACTAGAACTTTTCCTTTTTCTTTTATATCTGCATTAAAAGAAGATTTTGCTGCGGTCTCTAGATCTGATGCTGAAAGCGTTACTTCATTACTAACATCTATAACTATCCCTAACAAGGCGGTCATTATTGGTCGCGATGAAAGGCTGCGCGAAACCCAATTAACGCTCTCTGTTAGTACATGGCTATCAACCGTGAATTTCATAAAGCAAACCTAATGTGCGAAGGTGGTTCGCGCACAACCCTTTCTTTATATATAAAGATATTCGTAGTAACCAAGTCTAATTTCTGTGGGTAACCCCAATAACCGCAGGTCAACCATTAGATCTAAGCCCTCTAACCTTGTGGGTGGTTGGTGGATAGAGGGTGGATAACTGTTTTAAAGAGCTACCTTTAAAACCTAACCACCTACTTACACACACCCAATAATTGCGGTTATCCACAGTTATCCACAAGTTACCCCCAGGTTGGGGGTGCGCGAAGCTATCCCCGCGCTTGTTGTTTAATCCGGTTAGTTAACTCTGTAACCTGATTAAAAATTGAACGGCGTTCAGCCATTAATTGGCGGATTTTTCGATCGGCGTGCATAACTGTGGTGTGGTCGCGACCGCCAAAAGCTTGTCCGATTTTAGGAAGTGAGAGCTCAGTTAATTCCCGGCATAAGTACATGGCGATCTGGCGGGCGTTAACTAAAACCCGGGAACGCGAAGTGCCACAAAGATCTTCAACACTCAAACTGAAATAAGCGGCAGTTTGGGCCATGATGGTTGCGCCAGTTATTTCTGGACCACCTTCACTAGGAATTAAATCCTTCAAAACTATTTCAGCCAAAGAGAGATCTACCCCTTGACGGTTCAAACTAGCAAAAGCTGTAACTCTGATCAAAGCGCCTTCTAATTCACGGATGTTTGTTGAAATTTTACTTGCAATATATTCCAACACATCATCAGGTGCATTCAATTTATCTTGCGCAGCTTTTTTACGAAGAATCGCAATCCGAGTTTCTAATTCTGGTGGTTGAATATCAGTAATTAAACCCCATTCAAACCGACTTCTTAAACGATCCTCCAAAGTGGTTAATTGTTTTGGTGGGCGGTCACTTGAGATAACTATTTGTTTATTAGCGTT
>CAZMNB010000054.1:0-8062 GCA_964567545.1 uncultured Bifidobacterium sp.
AGCACCAGCCGAAGTTGTTGCAGAAGCACCAGCCGAAGTTGTTGCAGAAGCACCAGCCGAAGTTGTTGCAGAAGCACCAATTGCGGAAGCAACTGAAACTCCAGCGGAGTAACGATGATTGACGAAGCTCTCGAACATCTCGTAAAAGGAATAGTTGATAATCCTGAAGAGGTAGTTATCACCGAAAAAGATCACCGTCGCGGCACAACTCTTGAAGTTCGGGTTCACCCTGAAGATATTGGCAAGGTAATCGGTAGAAATGGTCGAACTGCAAAAGCGTTGCGCACTGTAGTTTCTGCAATTGCTGGCCGAAGCGTTCGAGTCGATCTCATCGAGGCCGACGAGGGTAGATAGTTGTGCTCCTAGTCGTCGGCCGAATTGGTCGTGCGCATGGAATCCGTGGCGAAGCCACAATTGAAGTACGAACTGATGATCCCGATTCCAGGTTTGCGGTTGGCGCAATTTTGCAGACTGAACCTGCTCAAAAAGGTCCGTTAACCATCGCATCCGGTCGTGTTCATAACGGAACCCTCTTGCTTTCTTTTATCGGGGTACCCGATAGAACTGCAGTAGAGAAACTTCGCGATCTCCTACTAATTGCAGATGTTGACGTTGATGCCGAGTCTGATGGTGACGATAGTTTTCATATCTCACAAATAATTGGCTGTGAAGTATTCCTAGAAAATGGAAATAGAGTTGGAACAGTTACTGATGTCCTTAGCTCTTCAGCTCAAGACACTTTGGTGGTAATCGTTAATGGCACTGATAAATTGATTCCGTTTGTAGATGAAATTGTGCCAGAAGTAGATATCGCAAATAAGCGAATAGTAATTACCCCTCCAGAAGGCTTATTATGAAAATATCTGCAGTCACAATTTTTCCAGAGTACTTTACTCCGTTGCAATTATCGTTAATTGGTAAGGCAAGCGAGGCTGGTTTAATAGATCTAGATATCTTAAACCTGCGAGATTTCACGCTAGATAATCATCACACCGTAGATGACACCCCCTATGGCGGTGGCGCTGGAATGGTGATGCTGCCCGAAGTTTGGGGAGTGGCTATCGATTCCATTTTGGAGAGCGCTAGCGGTATAGTCGATCTAATAATCCTTACGCCTGCTGGTAAAAAATTCACCCAAGAGATGGCATCCCAGTTTTCCAAAGCTAATCATTTAATTTTTGCGTGCGGCCGTTACGAAGGTATCGATGCTCGCGTCACATCCTTTTACCAAACTCAATCTCATGTGCGAGTTCACGAAGTTTCAATCGGTGATTTTGTTTTAAATGGTGGCGAAGTTGCGGCGCTAGCGATAACAGAGGCTCTAGTTCGTTTAATCCCAGGCGTTATTGGAAATCCTGATTCACTAATAGAAGAATCACATAATCAAGTTGGTGTAGTTGAATATCCAACATTCACTAAGCCACCAGAGTGGCGTGGTTTGAAAGTACCTGAAGTTCTAATCTCAGGAAATCATGGTGCGATCGCTAAGTGGCGGGCAGAACAGGCTCAAATTCGAAGCCAAAACGCCAAAGGTTAACTAAAGTAGCCCTTTAACTTACGGTACCGTAACCTACGCTAGCGTAAGTTAACGGAGGAAAAATGGCCGCAATCGACCCAGCAATTCAATCGCGGCTAATTCGCGACTTAGAACCAATCGTAGGTAAAGAGTTGGATCGCCATCTTGCAGTTCAAAAAGATTGGTATCCACATGAGTATGTACCTTGGAGTGAAGGAAAGAATTTTCCGGGGCCATTAAATGGCGATGCCTGGGAAGCTAAAGATTCCAAATTGACTGCAATTGCCCAAGATTCGTTAGTTTTAAATTTATTAACCGAAGATAACTTGCCGAGTTATCACACTGAAATTGCCTTATCTATGGGGCGAGATGGCGCTTGGGGAACCTGGATTAATCGATGGACAGCTGAAGAAAATCGCCATGGCATTGTGCTGCGCGATTATTTAATGGCAACTCGCGGGGTCGACCCAGTTGAACTTGAAGATTTGCGAATGGCCCATATGCAGATTGGTTTTGAAACTTCATATGACAATGACATGTTACATACTGTTGCTTACGTTAGCTTTCAGGAATTGGCAACGCGAATTTCGCACCGAAATACTGGGAAAATCTCAGATGACCCAATCTGTGAGCAAATGTTGACTCGAGTTTCTCTTGATGAGAATTTACATATGCTCTTCTATCGTAATCTTTTGGGTGCCGCACTCGATATGGAACCAAATGCTTCAATGCGGGCAATCGCAGATGTTGTAACTGATTTCAAAATGCCAGGTCACGAACTTCCGGGGTTTGGTCGAAAGTCGGTACAAATCGCCCTTGCTGGAATCTATGATCTACCGCAGCATCTAGATGATGTTATTGCGCCAGTTCTGCGCGCTTGGAATATTTATGAACGTAATGATCTAACTGGCGATGGTTTGAAAGCACGCGATGAGATCAGTGAATTCTTAGCAGGTGCTAAAAAAGATGCTAATCGCTTTGAGGAAAAACGCGATGCTCATTTTGAGCGGCTAATTGCTCGAGGCCAGAATCCAATCCGAATTTGAGGCAGATTCTCAGTTTCACGCGCGGGGAATAATCCCGACACGCCGAAGGTTGGTGTGACAGGGAGAGTACTTCTGTGGGATTGTCCGCCCCGTAACCCTTTCAAGGTTAAGCACTTTCAATGATGTAGGAATAGATGAAAGCGAGGTGAGAGATCCATGGCGACCGATTACGACACCCCGAGAAAAACGGATGAAGAACTTCACGAAGAATCCCTTGAAGAGTTAAAAGCTCGACGCTCTGATGCCCAATCTGGCCAAGTAGATATTGATGAAGAAGAAGCAGCCGAGAATCTTGAACTTCCTGGTGCAGATTTATCTGGCGAAGAGTTAGCCGTAAGAGTTGTGCCAAAGCAAACCGATGAATTCACCTGCTCTAGATGTTTCTTAGTTCATCATCACACCCAACTTGAGCGCGGCGAGGGCGTAAAATCAATCTGTAAGGATTGCGCTTAACTCTTTATATTTTTTACTTGATATTAAAATATAAGGCGTTGGATCTAAGTTATCTGAAATTTCAATCTTTATTCCAGTATTAACCCAAAATCTAAGTTCTAAATGTGCAGCTGGATCGCTATTCACTCCGCGAAGTAATCGCATTTGCGTTTTATCTAATGGTGTAACTTTTTTAATCAGAGCTCTAGAAATTTTGAAATTTCCGCTGCTAAGTTCCGCTTCCGAAACATTGGTTTCGAGCGCGCTCATGATCCAAGCCATTATTAAGATCAATATTGAAATTGAAATCGCCAATTGAGTTGCGTTATTTCCGAAAGCTGCCCAGATCGAGATCACAATTGATCCGGATATAAAGGTCATAAAAAGCCAGAGTCCAACGCTCCAGCGGATTTTTTCCCTGAAAATGAGATTGGCACCATGGGTTTTAGGAGCGCTCATGAGTAGGAAGGTACTTGATTGCTGGAGTAATCTTTAGGCATGAGTCGAGTTGCGAGCACGATTCCACCAGAAGGTGCTCAAGTTCCAGAACGCCATCCAAAAGCGCCACCCCCTGGCTCAATAATTCCGTCGCATTTCGGCCATTGTTTTGGCTGTGGTGATTTACACCCCACCGGACTTCATTTAGTTGCAACTGCCGGCGCAAAAATGGATTTAACAGCAACTTTTACGGTAACTGAAAATCATCAAGGTGCACCTGGCTTGGCACATGGCGGATTGCTCTCGTTAGCTTTTGATGAGGCGCTCGGAAAGTTAATGTGGTTGATTCGAGCTCCAGCAGTTACAGCTCGATTAGAAACTGATTTTCTTAAACCAGTTCCGATGGGAAGCATTTTGCACATCAGCGCTCGAATAACTGGACAAGTTAGTCGAAAAGTTTATGCAACAGCTGAAGGTCGGTTAAATTCACCAGATGGCCCAATTGCAGTTACTGCCGCATCGCTATATGTTGTCGTACCTATGAATCACTTTTTAAATAATGCGCCAAAGGAGTATCTAGATCACGTTGCAAAACACCCAGAGTTATTAGCTTTCGTAGATCCTGATTTTGAGATAAATCCGTGAAAGTTTTAATTACCCGGCTAGATCGTGATTTACCACTACCAAGCTATGCAAAAGGCGGCGACGCCGGCGCAGACATTTATGCTCGGGTTGATTTTGAACTTGCTCCGGGAGCTCGCGCGTTAATTCCAACTGGGATAGCCATCGCGCTACCTGATGGCTACGTAGCGCTAGTGCACCCACGATCTGGCTTGGCAATTAAATCTGGAATATCGATGGTTAATACCCCCGGCACTGTTGATGCGGGATACCGCGGTGAGTTACAAGTAATTTTGATTAATCATGACTTGAATGAAACTTTTTATGGCAAACGTGGCGATCGGATAGCGCAACTCGTTATTCAAAAAGTTGAACGTGCGCAATTTGTGGAGGTCGATGGGTTACCTGGTTCTGGCCGTGGCAATGGTGGTTTTGGCTCCACGGGAAAATCTTGAGCGATAGCCACGAAGAGAAAGCGAAGATTCTCGCTGCTTTAGGTGGCGTTAAAGGGTTAATCGACTCCGGAATCCCTTCGCTAGTTTTCTTAATTGTTTTTAATATCTCGCACAATTTAACGACCTCGGCAAGCGCTGCGCTTGCCCTTTCGGCACTGATTACCGTATTTCGACTCGCAAAACGGGAAACTATCCAAAACGCACTCTCTGGGGTGATTGGAGTCGGGATCTGTTATTGGTTCTCGCGAAGCACTGGCAAAGCTGAAGATTTTTATTTGCCAGGGCTAATTACAAATTTGGTTTATGGCGGCGCTTACACGCTTTCGATTTTAATTGGCTGGCCAATACTTGGAGTTGTGCTGGGTCCGATACTTGGTGAAAATTTTCTTTGGCGTAAGGATCCAAAGCGAAAGAAGATGTACGCGCAAGCTAGCTGGTTATGGGTTGGCCTATTTGTCGCTAGATTATTGGTGCAATTTCCACTTTACCTTGCTGGCAATGTCAATCTACTTGGAACCGCGCGATTGATTATGGGTTACCCACTATTTTTCGCAACCGGATGGGGAACTTGGTTAATTATTAAAAACGGTCCAAAACTTAATTCGCAACAAAGCAATCCTTTAAATTAGCTTCTGCTTGCGCCGTTGCTACAAATATTACTTCGTCACCTGAAGCAAATACTTCGTGTGGTTGTGGTGTAAGAACTTGACCATCTCGAACTATCGCCGTGATTGTTGAGCCAACTGGAAGCGAGACTTCGCTTACCGTCTTACCGCAACATTTAGAATTATCTGGAAGTGTAATTTCAACCAGATTCGCTTTTCCAGCCCGTAATGAAAATAATCGAACTACATCACCGACGCTGACCGCCTCTTCTACAAGGGCTGCGATAATTCGTGGCGTTGAAACTGCGACATCTACACCCCATGATGAATCAAATAACCATTCATTCTTTGGGTGCTTAATTCGAGCAACTACTCGTGGCACTCCGTATTCTGTCTTAGCCAGAAGCGAGGTAACTAAGTTGACTTTGTCATCTCCAGTCGCGGCAACTAGTACTTGGCATGAATCTAATTTGGCATTATCTAGCGATGTGATTTCACAGGCATCGGCAAGCAACCATTCAGCTTCCGGCACACTTTCCATCTTCAACGCTTTAGGATCTTTATCGATTAAGAGGATTTGATGTCCGTTGCTTATAAGTTCTCTAGCAATCGCACGACCAACATTTCCAGCGCCAGCTATTGCAACTCTCATTTGGACTCCGGCGATTTAGCAAGCGCTTCCTCGGTAATTGTTACATCCTTTTCGGCAACCATCACGTGGACTAGATCGCCTTCTTGTAGGACGGTATGTTCATTTGGGATCATGCCTTCCCCAAGCCGAGTAAGAAATGCAACTCTAGCGGGGGTATTACTTTCTATTAAAGCTATTGGATGTCCAAGCCACTCTCGATGCAGATGCATTTCGCAGAGTTTCACGACGCCGGATGCATCGCGCCATTCAGACTGAGAGCCATCCGGATTTAGTCTTCGTAAAATTTGGTCTGTAGTCCAAAGCACAGTTGCAACTGTAGGAATTCCAAGACGTTGGTAAATTTCAGCTCGTCCTGGATCATAAATTCGTGCCACAACATTTGAAATTCCATAAGTTTCTCGAGCAACTCGAGCTGCGATGATATTTGAATTATCGCCATTTGAAACCGCAGCAAATGCGGTAGCTCTTTGAATACCAGCATCAATTAAGGTATCTCGATCAAATCCAACTCCGGCAACCGTTTGTCCTTTGAAGCCAGCGCCAAGTCGACGAAAAGCTTCGCGATCTTGATCAATTACAGCGACGGTATGGCCAGCTATTTCTAATTCTTTAGCCAATGTAGAACCAACGCGACCACAACCCATGATTACAACGTGCACACAGGAGAACTTACACCTTTCAAGGCGCGAGTATGACATTTACGCGTAACTAGCCATAGGGTCGCCATGTGAATGTAGGTGATCGGATTGCCGTAACCGTTGGTCCAATTGCCCATGGTGGACATTGCGTTGCACGCCATGACGGCCGCGTTGTTTTTTTACGTTACGCAATTCCAGGCGAAGAAGTGATTGCGGAAATAACTGATATTACTGCCAAATTTGCCCGCGGAAATGCAATTGAAATAATTAAGGCGGCGCCGGAAAGAGTTACAGCGCCATGTGAATTAGCCAAACCTGGCGGGTGCGGCGGGTGCGATTTCCAACATATAGAAATCGGCGCACAGCGAAAAATGAAAAGCGCAATTGTTAAAGAGCAATTTAGCCGAATCGCAAAAATGGATGTCGAAGTGGATGTTATTGGCATTGAACCAAAAGATGGATTTGGGTGGCGAACTCGAATGGATTTCACAGTAAGCCCAGATCGAAAATTAGCGCTATACGGCGCAAGAAGTCACAACTTGATTCCAATTGGAAAATGTTTAATAGCGGATCAGCGCATGGATTTGGATGCAATCAACCAGATAAAGCTACCGGCTGGTGCAAAAGTTGAAGTAGCTATATCGAAGAGCGGGAAACAATATGTAGCGATTGAAGGGCGTGAAAATTTTGATCTGATTGCTGAAAGCGTGCTCGGCAAAGATTTTTCTATTTCACCAACTTCATTCTGGCAAAGCCATGTGCAGGCACCTTCCGAATTAACAAAGAGCGTTTTGATTAATCTGGAAATAAGACCCGGTGACCATGTTTTCGATCTATATGGAGGAGTTGGACTTTTTACAGCTGCTATTGCGAGCGCTGTAACGGAAACTGGGCGCGTGACTTTAATCGAGTTGGATGCTGGTGCAATTACTGATGCGAGACGGATATTTGCTGATGAGCCATTAGTTGAAATTGTCGAAGGAAAAGTGGAACGTTCGTTATCCAAATTTAAGCGCGCAGATTTAATCTTATTGGATCCACCAAGGTCGGGCGCTGGGAGAGAAGTAGTCGCTGCAATGGTAAAACTCGAACCGAGGTCAATTGTTTATGTTTCTTGCGATCCGGCTTCACTTGCGCGCGATGCAACATATTTGGAAACTTCCGGATATAAATTAGCAGGGTTACAAAGTTTTGATCTATTTCCGATGACTCAACATATCGAGTGTGTGGCGCGCTTCCTTAAATCCCCTTGAAATCAGGGGTCGGCCCGAAACCGACGCCAGTTAAATTGAGCCAATAATGCGGCGCTAGATAGGATTAGGGCATGAGCCAAGATTCATTTAAATCAAAAACCACGCTCGAGGTAGCTGGCAAGGGATATCAGATCTTTGATATCAAAAAGCTAGAAGGTTCGGCCACTCTGCCGTTTAGCTTAAAAATCTTGTTAGAGAATTTACTCCGCACTGAAGATGGTGCAAATATCACAGCTGCACAGATTTCAGCGTTGGCAAATTGGAACCCAGATTCAGAGCCAGATACTGAAATTCAATTCACGCCGGCTCGCGTCATCATGCAAGATTTCACTGGCGTTCCATGCGTAGTTGATCTGGCTACGATGCGAGAAGCGATTGTGGATTTAGGTGGGGATCCAGCACAAGT
>CAZMNB010000055.1:0-7974 GCA_964567545.1 uncultured Bifidobacterium sp.
TGACCAATGTCTCCATCGCCCAAACTAAATGCGGGAGATCAATTCGGTTCATGGTTGAGCAATAGCAAACCGTCTTATCTAGAAAAACTATAGTTTTATCTGGGTTCTGCTTGGCCAACCGTTGCACCAAATTTAATTCGGTGCCAATTGCCCACTTACTACCTGCCGGAGATTGCCTAACCGTGTTAATAATAGCTTCTGTACTACCAACAACATCGGCAGCACCAACCACATCATTCTGACATTCGGGATGAACTAAAACTTTAACGCCAGGTACGCGCGCTCTAACTTCGTTCACATTCTCGATTGAGAAACGACCATGAACTGAACAATGACCGCGCCATAAAATAACTTTTGCATTTCTAATTTGAGCATCAGTTAATCCACCGCGAGGTTTCCACGGATTCCAAAGCACACAATCTGAGAGTGAGAGACCGAGCGAAAGCACTGCAGTATTTCGACCCAAATGTTGATCTGGTAAGAAGAGAATCTTTTCGCCTTTTTCAAAAGCCCAATTCATGGCGCGCTTTGCATTAGAAGAGGTACAGACCGTGCCACCATTTTTCCCGGTAAAAGATTTAATTGCCGCAGTTGAATTCATATAAGTAACTGGGATGGTTCTCGCGGCAACGCCTAATTCAGTTAGCACTTTCCAACATTCATTTACTTGAGTTGCAGATGCCATATCGGCCATCGAACAACCAGCCGCCAAATCCGGCAGAATTACTTTTTGGTTTTCGGCCGTTAATATATCGGCGCTTTCGGCCATGAAATGTACGCCGCAAAAGAAAATGAATTCCGCACTGGTATTTTCGGCAGCTGCTTGCGCCAACTTAAATGAGTCTCCTGTGATATCTGCGAATTGAATTACTTCATCGCGTTGATAGTGATGGCCAAGAATCATGGCTCTATTACCGAGGGCGGCGCGGGCTATTTTTGCCCGTTCCACTAAATCCGGGTCGCTGGCAGCCGGTAATTCACCATCGCAGGAAACCCCGCGTTCGCTAGCTAAATCTGAGCCCTGGCCAAGCAGAAGTAGTTGGGTTAGTGAAACTGACATGAGTTAATAGTATGCCGACCTGCGAACCTCGGTCGAGTCGAATGGCAGAGCTAAAAAATGCAGGTAGAGTTGGGCTATGGATACTGAAACAACCACACCAGCTACCACTACTACTTCAATTGCGCTTACCGCAGTAGCAGCCGAAAAAGTTGCCGCGCTCTTAGCACAAGAAGGCCGCGATGATTTAAGCCTTCGAGTAGCGGTACAACCTGGTGGATGTTCCGGTCTGCGCTACCAACTTTATTTCGATGACCGCGCTATGGAAGGCGATACCGTAACTGAATTTGGTTCGGTAAAAGTTGTAACTGACAAAATGAGCACGCCATATCTAATGGGTGCAACTGTTGATTTTGTGGATACGATCCAGAAGCAAGGTTTCACAATCGATAACCCGAACGCAGGTAGCTCTTGCGCCTGTGGCGATTCATTTAATTAATAACGCTTTTCACGACTAACCTCTCCTTATGAAAATTGCGGTTGCTGGCTCTGTTGGGCGCGACCATTTAATGACTTTTCCGGGCAAGTTCACCGATTCTTTAGTAGCTGGTTCGCTTGAAAAAGTATCGCTCTCATTCCTAGTTGATGGACTTGATGTTAGGCGTGGTGGCTGTGCGGCAAATATCGCGTTTAGTTTGGGAATTCTTGGACTTAATCCAATTTTACTCTCGGCCGTTGGAAAAGATTGGGTTGATTACGAAGCTTGGCTAACCCGTCATGGCGTTGTTACTTCGCATGTTTGGGTCTCCGAAACTTTACACACAGCTCAATTTATGGTCACCACTGATACTGACCTAAACCAGATCGCCTCATTTTTCCCGGGCGCAATGAGTGAAGCGCGGAATATTGAACTTGCACCGGTTATGGAAAAAACTGGCGTGTTCGATTTAGTTGTGATCTCGCCAGATGATCCGGACGCGATGTTGCGACATACCCAAACTTGCCGCGAAAGGCGGATTCCCTTTGCAGCAGATCCATCACAACAGATGGCTCGCATGAGCGGGGATGAAATCAAGAAGCTAATTGATGGCGCGACTTATCTATTTATGAATGAATATGAGCTTGCCTTGGCAATTCAAAAAACTGGTTGGAGTGATGCGCAAATTCTAGAACGGGTAGAAACCCGAGTAATTACGCTTGGTTCTGCCGGTGCAAAAGTAGAGCGTCACGGAAACGCCGAGGTGCGGGTTGGTGTTCCAAAAGAAAAAGCAAAAGTGGATCCAACTGGTGTCGGTGATTCATTCCGCTCAGGCTTTATCGCTGGCGTAGCTTGGGGATTAAATGATGAACGGTGCGCACAACTTGGTTCGATGATTGCCACCTACGTTATTGAAACAAAAGGAACCCAGGAATATCGATTCACTCGATCTGAATTTGTAACCAGATTCGCCGAGTCTTACGGGAAAAGCGCTGCAGCTGAAATTGAAGAGCATATTCCAATGATGAATAACGCTTAACTATTTTTCGTAATTACAAAATTATATTCGCCAATTGATGCAACTGCATTTCCGGTCATTCTCGACCATGCGCTTAGATCTGCCCAAGTGGCTGGGTCATCGCTTTTTAGTGCGATCTGGTCACCCGGAGCAATATTTTTAAGTAATTTTGCGCATTCAATAATTGGTTGCGGACAACGCATCCCTAGACAATTTAATGGAACCTGGCTCAACTTAATCGGGCGCTTTCAACTTCACTCTTTAATACCGTTAAGAATTCTTCGATGATTTCATCTGAGATTTCTGGGCGAAAAGTCATTCGAATATTGCCATGGGTTAAAACACCCATCGCTGCCAAAACATGACTTGGGGCTAAATCCGCCGCGCTACAGGCCGAACCAGAATCAACCAGAAAACCGGCTCTTTCCAAAGCACGTAATAACTCTTCGGCCTGCACGTAGAGAAATGAGATCGAGAGTCTTCTAGGATCGCAAGCTTCAATTCGACCAGCGATATCGGAATCTTGGATATTTTCAGTCACGAATTTTCGCACCTGTGAATTCATCTTGGAAATCTTTGCACTTTCGGATGCGAAGTCTGTTGCAGAATTTTCCAGAGCTACAACGCTTGCTAAAAATAGTGGCACCGAGAAACCATTTGATACTCGTTCAACATCGATATGAGGGAGTGGGTTCACCCAATTCACCCCGTTCTTAATGGCCAAAAATGCGATTCCTTTAGGACCACCCCAAGAAGTTGCATCCCAAAGCGCAGTACCCCAATTTGCTGGAAGCTGCGCGCCAATGCGCGCACTTGTCATATCTGCAAATATCAAGGCGTTGGAATCTGAAATCTTAGAAATTGAACCGATTGGGGGTTGCGTTACGCCAGTTTCACGATTACAAGATTGCCAGACGATTAGGTCGTTGCCAGATAATATTGCGTGCGAATAATCAACTTCGCCGTAGAGATCGCAATTCAAAACATCAACTTTCCCACCATTTATTTGATGGGTCCGTGCGATTGCAAATATATCTTTTCGGTCTACGGAGCTGTGAATCAATTTTCTACCTTTAGGTAGCAGTCCCGATATTGCTAAATGGAAACCGAGACTTAAATCTGCGATGACCTCAATTTCGTTCGCTGAAATTTTAAGATGTTTGGCCAAACTTTCTTTTGCGCCTTGGATCAAGATCGCTAATTCTGCAGATGGCCCATGAATTTTTGATGGATCGCGCCAATTACGCTCAAACAGGTTGGGAAGGAGCCCCTGCGCCATTGACTGGACGGGGCTATCACTCTGGAAATCTCCTGTGACACGAACCACCCTTGGAACGGTACTCGGTCGGCGCGAACTCTGCGAAATGGACAGTTATCCTTTCCCAATGTCACGCGCTATGAAATCGGCAAAAACCGCAGCGGTTGCAGGCTCAACGGTCCTGTTCCTCTCTGGTTGCTCCAGCAAAGATACTTTCGGTTTCGGCCATGAAGCTGGTCTATCTAGCGTGAACGATCATGCGTTGCCACTTTGGCAAGGCTCCTGGATTGCGGCGATTGTGGTCGGTGCATTCACGGCTGGCTTAATCCTATGGTCGGCAATATTCCATCGGAAGAAGAACGAAGAGTTTCCAAAACAAACTCGCTACAACATTCCAACTGAAGTTGCGTACACCTTAATTCCTTTTGTAATTGTGGCTGTGTTATTTGGATACACCGCAGTAGCGCAATCAAAGATCACTAAAATTTCACCAGCAACCTCCACCGCTGTTCATGATGTTGCGGTTAACTCAATTCAATGGTCGTGGCAATTCACATACGAAGAAGCTGGTCCAGGCACAACCGTTACTGGAACTCCAGCTAAACCACCAATTCTTTACTTGCCGCTTGGCGAGCCAGTTCGATTTACTTTCACCTCGACCGATGTTGATCATGGCTTTTGGATACCTGCTTTTATGATTCAACGTATGACAATCCCGGGCGAGACGACTCAACTTGAATTTTCCGCTAACAAAATTGGTACCTACCCTGGGCGTTGCAACATGCTCTGCGGTCGCAACCATGCGCAGATGATTTTTTCAGTGAAAGTTGTAACTCCATCTCAATACCAGAGCTATATAGCAACTTTGAAAGCAGGTCAGGCATGACAACCTTCGCAACTGAACCGATTTTAGCCACAGCTCCGGCAAAACGGATTCCGCCAACTAGTAAAGGCAAATTAGTTGTTAAATGGTTAACCACGACCGATCATAAAACTATTGGTTATCTATATTTGTTCACTACATTTTTCTGGTTCTTATTCGGTGGCGTTCTTGCATTAATTCTACGGGCGGAATTAACGGTGCCCGGCTTGCAGTTTGTGAGCCTCGAGCAGTACAACCAAACATTCACGATGCACGCAACCATTATGTTGCTGCTCTTTGCAACTCCGCTCTTTGTTGGTTTTGCAAATGTAATTATGCCACTGCAAATCGGTGCCGCAGATGTCGCATTCCCAAGAATGAACATGCTCTCATATTGGCTTTACGTATTTGGTGGGCTTATGGCGGCGGCGGGTTTCTTGACACCAGGGGGAGCCGCATCATTTGGATGGACCGCTTATGCACCGCTTTCAAATTCGCAATACTCACCTGGAATGGGTAGCGATCTCTGGATTGTTGGATTAGCAATCGGCGGTATTGGCACAATTCTTGGTGGCGTAAATTTCGTAACCACAATTTTCACAATGCGTGCACCTGGAATGACGATGTTTCGAATGTCAATCTTCTCTTGGAACGTATTGCTCACTTCAATTTTAGTTTTAATTGCTTTCCCACCGTTAGCTGCGGCGCTACTAGGTCTTGAGTCTGATCGATTATTTGGTTCTCATATTTTTGATCCAGCAAATGGTGGAGCGCTCTTATGGCAACATCTCTTTTGGTTCTTTGGCCATCCAGAGGTTTATATTCTTGCGCTGCCATTTTTTGGAATCGCTACCGAAATTTTGCCGGTTTTTAGTCGTAAACCTATCTTTGGCTATAAAGGTTTAATCGCCGCAACCATCGGGATCGCGGCGCTCTCGGTAGCAGTATGGGCGCACCACATGTTTGCAACTGGTCAAGTACTTTTACCGTTCTTTTCATTTATGACATTCTTAATCGGGGTACCGACCGGTGTTAAATTCTTTAACTGGATTGGCACTATGTGGCGCGGTTCCATAACTTTCGATACACCGATGCTCTGGGTGATGGGATTTTTAATCACCTTCTTATTAGGCGGTCTTACTGGAATTATGTTGGCTAGCCCGCCGCTTGATTTCGCGGTTTCAGCTTCCTATTTCGTTGTGGCGCATTTCCATTACGTGTTATTTGGCACAGTGGTATTTGCGATGTTCGCCGGATTCTATTTCTGGTGGCCAAAAATGACTGGCCGAATGCTTAACGAACGCCTCGGAAAAATTCATTTCTGGACCCTCTTTGTCGGTTTCCATACAACTTTCTTAATTCAACATTGGATGGGTATTAAAGGATTTCCGCGTCGCTATGCGGATTATTTAGCGACTGATGGTTTTACTGGAATGAACCAAATTTCCACAGTGGGGTCAGCGCTGCTTGCACTTTCAATGATCCCATTTTTTATAAATGTTTGGATCACCCGAAAGAGCCCAATGGTTAATACCGATGATCCTTGGGGATATGGCGCATCTCTAGAATGGGCCACATCATGTCCACCACCTCGTCATAACTTCACCTCGATGCCGCGGATTAGAAGTGAACGACCAGCCTTTGATTTACATCATCCACATATGGCACATACCGATGGTGGCCACTAATGCGCGCCGGCTGGAAACTTTTCGCAGTCCTCTTTGGATTTTATGCAGTTCTTGATGTTGTTTATTTTTTTGTTGGTGGTGAAGAACTTGGCGTAATAGCAATTGGTCTAAGCGCACTATTGGCACTTTTAATTGGTTTCTATCTTTGGTTTACCGATAAACGTTCTGGTGGAGTGCTCCCAGAAGATAATGATTTAGGAGAGATCGCAGATTCCGCTGGAGAACTTGGATTCTTTAGCCCGCACTCATGGTGGCCGCTTCCAGTTGCATTCTCTATGTGCATCGCAGGAATGGGATTAATTGTGGGTTGGTGGCTAACCTTAATTGGCGTTGGTGCGCTACTAGTCTCGGTTTTGGGTTTTGTTTTGGAATACGAAAAACCAACAGCCAGCACTCATTAATTAGCATTTTTATTCTTTAGTAATTTTTTCCAAAGTATCCTGTAGTTATGAGAATTCGTCGCTTTACCGCGCTCTTAACGCTCGTCTTATCGTTTAGTTTTCTATCTTCAGTTTATGCTGATGAAACCACAACCGTGACTATTAATCCGCTTAACCAACTGCAAAATAAGTTTGACCCACTCTATGACGCACAATACGCAAGACTTATGGTTATCTATGCAAAAATTCAAGGTGATTCAAAAATGCTCACTTCTTTCAAAGTCATAACTGACGATTTCGCAAATGTGCGCAGAGTTCTAACTAATAGTTATAAGAATCCGGACTCTGATGTAATCCAAGTTAAAGAGTATGCCGAAGAAGAGCTTGGTGAATTTGAAAACACGCTCTATTTACTTGAAAAGCAATTTGCTAAGAAAACTACAATTACTTGTATAAAAGGTAAATTAAGTAAGAAAGTTACCGCTTACAGCCCGGTCTGCCCAACAGGTTACAAGAAAAAATAACGCTATTTTATTTCGGCAAGCCTGGCTTTGACTATCGACTGGAGTAATTTTTCATCGACTTTCCAATCGTTTGGAACACCGATGGTTTTCTTTTTTACATCCAAATTCAGCATCTTTCCCCGAAATTTTTCGATCACAGCATTACTCCAAGGCGCAAAGAGAATATGGTTTTTGGCAACTGAAACCCCAAAAATATATGCGCCGTTATATCGCAACATCGGTTGATTCCATGCAATCACCATTTCCAAATCTGGATATTTTACTTTTATCGCCTTTAATATTGCGCGCACAGTTTTTGCTTGTTTGGGTTCCAACGATTTGTAATAATCCGCGACAGTGGCAAATTTTTTTGATGAGAGCGATCCTCGAGAGTACATTACGAGAGCGTTGGCATGCGCTTGCGAAAATCCGTAATTTTCCCGAAGATGAGCGACCTGCTCCGGGTATTTTTTACCGGCTAATTTAGCCATGACTTTGAACCAATAATTCATCGATTCGCCATATTTCTTCTCAATATAGGGGAAATGTGACTCTCTACTTGAATCCTTGGTGCTCATACGCAAAGGATACTATTGTGAAACCATGGCGATAAAAAAAGAATATGCCGTTTATTTAGCGCTCCGCGAAAAGATGCAGTTACCACCGCCATGGGAGATGTCGATGGCGGAATATCGATTACGCACGCTCCCTATCCCAGGATTTATTGGCGAACCTGAGCCGATATTAGGCTTAGAAAATAGAATAATTCCAGCACCAAGGGGTTATTAGC
>CAZMNB010000056.1:0-7152 GCA_964567545.1 uncultured Bifidobacterium sp.
AAGCCCTGGAATCTGGGATGGTTGCAATAAACCGCGGGATGATTTCAGATCCAGCAGCGCCATTTGGTGGAGTAAAACAAAGCGGCTTAGGTCGCGAAGGTGGCTTTGATGGAATTCATGAGTTTTTGGAAACGAAATACATAGGAGTTGAGATTTAATTAATACCGCGGAGGATGAGGGATTTGAACCCTCGGTAGGTTGCCCTACACACGCTTTCCAAGCGTGCGCACTCGGCCGCTATGCGAATCCTCCAGCGCTGGAAATCCAGCAGTGCGAACTGTATCGGTGGTCATAACTATGATTAACCGCAGATCCCCCGTGCGGCATTAACGTGCCGAACTCCCCCAGGGCTGGAAGGCAGCAAGGGTAGGCCCGCTCTAATGGGTGTGCGGGGGATCCTTAAGTTTTCTCACTAAAAGGAAGGACGATAAAGATGTCACTCGCGTTATATCGCAAATATCGTCCATCAAATTTTAGTGAAGTAATTGGTCAAGAGCATGTAACTGAGCCGCTTTCTAATGCGCTCGAATCTGGACGAATTCATCATGCGTATTTATTTTCGGGACCACGCGGTTGCGGCAAAACTTCTTCGGCGCGAATTATGGCGCGCTCGCTTAATTGCGAAAAAGGTCCGACTTCAAATCCGTGTGGTGAATGCCAATCTTGCAAAGATTTAATAGCTAACGGTCCAGGTTCGCTAGATGTTATTGAATTGGATGCTGCAACTCATGGCTTGGTTGATGATGCCCGAGATTTGCGTGATAAAGCTTTCTTTGCGCCAGTAAATTCAAAGTACAAAATTTATATTATTGATGAGGCGCACCAACTTGGACCCGGCGCTGCTAATGCGTTATTAAAAGTTGTAGAAGAGCCACCACCTCATGTGCTGTTTATCTTTGCTACTACGGAACCAGAAAAACTAATTGCAACCATTCGTTCACGAACCCATCACTACCCATTTCGATTAGTACCACCAGGAATATTAGTTTCACATTTAGAGAAAGTTTGTGCGTCGGAAGGCGTGAAAGTTGCAAAAGGAGTATTGCCGCTAGTTGTTAGAGCAAGCGGCGGATCGGTTCGTGATGCGCTATCTGTGCTTGGACAACTTCTTGCGGGCGCAGGTAAAGATGGCGTTACATACGAGATTGCAATTCAATTACTTGGGTTTACAGATAGCGCCCTATTAGATGATGCAGTTGATGCGGTGGCAGCGCGAGATGCAGCTACCCTATTTAAGACGGTTGATCGATTGATTGAATCAGGACACGATCCCCGAAGGTTCGCTCAAGATTTCTTAGAGCGGTTGCGGGATTTATTAATCGTTGGCGCGCTAGATGGCGATGCATCGAATATTTTGCGAGATTACCCAGAAGATCAACTAGAGCGAATGCGAAGCCAAGCCGATCGAATCGGTACCGCCACACTTACCCGAGCCGCTGGAATTGTTGCGGAAGGGTTATTGCAGATGCGCGGGGCTACCGCGCCACGGCTAATCCTTGAATTAATTTGTGGCCGAATTTCGTTGCCTGGTATCGATACTGAAGGCGAAGGTTTGTTGGCACGGATTGAACGGTTAGAACGTCAAGGTAATTTAGTTCCAGTTACTTCTACCATAGCTTCAGTAAAAAGCGTGGAAGTTAAAGAAGTTAAGAGCGAGATTAAGGTAGAACCAAAATCGGAAGTCCCAAGTGTAAAAATCGCAGAAGTAAAGAAAGCTGCACCTATTGGGGCTGTAGATATTGCAGCACTGCGAAGACTATGGCCAGATGTAATTGAAAACGTTAAAAAACGTCGCCGATTAACTTGGTCACTTTTAAGTGCAAGTGCGCAAATTCTTAGCGTTGACGATAAAACAATAACAATCGCGATTGTAAATGCCGGTGCGCGCGATTCATTTATTCGTTCCGAAAGCGAATCTATTTTATCTGGAGCGTTTGTTGATGTTGTTGGGATTGAACGAAAAATTGAATTAGTGGTAGATCCATCGATTAGTCCGAATTCACCAACATCTAGAACTACTCGAGTGCATGAAGATCCATCGGATGAGAGTCAATTATCTGGCACGGATTTATTGATGAAAGAACTCGGCGCTCGCGTGATTGCAGAGAGTGAGTAAGAGTGTACGAAGGAATTATTCAAGATTTAATAGATGAGTTAGGGCGGTTGCCTGGAATCGGACCAAAGAGCGCGCAACGAATTGCATTTCATATTGTGCAATCGGAGCGAGTAGATGTTAATCGATTAGTGGAAGTTCTTCGGTTGGTAAAAGAGCGGGTAAAATTTTGTACGCAATGTGGAAACGTTGCCGAAGAGGAGGAGTGTCGAATCTGTCGAGATCCACGCCGTAGTAATTCGGTAATTTGTGTTGTCGAAGAGAGTAAAGATGTGGTTGCGATTGAAAAAACTCGGGAATTTAAAGGTAAGTACCATGTGCTCGGCGGCGCAATTAGTCCGATTGATGGAATCGGGCCAGAGCAGTTAAGGATGAAAGAATTGCTGGTGCGGTTAGCGGATAGCGAGATTGTTGAGGTGATTATCGCGACCGATCCAAACCTCGAAGGGGAGGCAACCGCGACCTATTTAGCGCGGTTGATAAAACCACTCGGGATCACTATCTCGAGGTTGGCATCTGGGCTCCCAGTAGGCGGAGACTTGGAATATGCGGATGAAGTAACCCTGGGACGAGCATTTGAAGGGCGAAGAACTTTAGATGTATAAATATCTCATTTAATGAGATGGATAGCGTCTTAAATAGTAAGACAAAGTCTAGTTTTAGGTGATTTTCTGCCACCCTTACGCCATGGGTTTGATAGTCCAGAAATACGGCGGCTCCTCGGTAGCTGATGCTGAGGGCATTAAGCGGGTTGCTGCCCGCATAACGGCCACAAAACGTGCGGGTCAACAAGTTGTGGTTGTGGTTTCGGCGATGGGCGATACCACCGATGAATTAATCGAATTAGCGAATCAAGTCTCACCGATGCCAAACCCAAGAGAGCTCGACATGCTGCTAACCGCGGGCGAGCGAATTTCGATGGCGGTGTTGGCTATGGCGATTGGGAATTTAGGTTTTGAAGCTCGATCTTTCACTGGAAGCCAAGCCGGAATTATTACAACATCCGCACATGGTAGAGCCCGCGTTATAGATGTAACGCCAGGAAGAATTCAAGAAGCGTTAAAAGATGGTGCGATTGCAATTGTTGCGGGATTTCAAGGAATTAGCCAAGATACAAAAGACATTACAACTTTAGGTCGTGGCGGATCTGACACTACCGCGGTTGCACTTGCGGCAGCGTTAGAGGCAGATGTCTGTGAAATTTACACAGATGTCGATGGTGTATTTACTGCAGATCCAAGGATTGTCCCTGCAGCAAAGAAATTGAAATCCGTTACATATGATGAAATGTTAGAACTTGCAGCATCGGGTGCAAAAGTATTGCACCTTAGATGTGTTGAGTATGCACGGCGTTACGAATTACCAATTCATGTTCGATCATCGTTTTCCAATTTAGAAGGAACTTGGGTTGTCAAAGATCAACCCGAAGGAGGAGCAATGGAACAAGCAATCATCGCCGGAATCGCACACGATAAAAGTGAGGCAAAGATAACTATTGTTGGCGTGCCTGATCGCACTGGCGTTGCCGCGCGCATCTTCCAGGTAATTGCAGATGCCGATATAAACATCGACATGATTGTGCAAAACGTCTCTGCTGCTGCAACTGGTTTGACTGATATTTCATTCACGCTACCAAAGAGTGAAGGATCAAATGCGACTTCACTATTGCAAAAAATTCAAGGAGAAATTGGTTTTCAATCTATTCAATACGATGACCAAATCGGAAAACTTTCATTGATCGGTGCTGGGATGCGTTCTCACCCAGGAACTACCGCAACCTTCTTCGCCGCCATGGCGCAAGCGGGTGTGAATATTGAGATGATTTCTACATCTGAAATTCGAATTTCTATTATCTGTCGGGTTGCTGATCTAGAAGCAGGTGTTCGTGCAGCCCACACCGCTTTTGATTTGGATGCAGATAACGTCGAAGCCGTTGTTTACGGTGGTTCTGGTCGATGAGTCGGAAACCTTCACTAGCCGTTGTTGGAGCTACTGGTGCGGTCGGCACCGTCATGCTCGACATTCTCTCGAAACGGCCAAATGTATGGGGCGAGATTAGATTGATTGCATCTGCAAGAAGTGCTGGAAAAAAACTTACTTGTAGAGGCGAAGAGTTAACTGTTGTTGCACTTTCACCAGAAGCATTTGATGGAATTGATGTTGCGATGTTTGATGTGCCAGATGAAGTTTCAAAAGAGTGGGCACCGATTGCGGCTTCGCGTGGTGCGGTAGCTGTAGATAATTCCGGTGCATTTCGCATGGACCCTGAAGTACCGCTAGTTGTGCCTGAGGTAAATCCAGAGCAAGTTAAGAATCGTCCTAAGGGAATTATTTCAAACCCGAATTGCACCACCCTTTCAATGATTGTTGTTATGGGCGAACTCAATAAGAAATATAAGCTAGAAGAGTTGGTTGTTGCTTCATATCAAGCAGCATCAGGTACTGGCCAATCAGGTCTTGACACTTTAAGAGAACAAATTTCTGAAGTTGCAAACACTACAGTTGGCGATGTTGCGGGCGATTTGCGGACTGTAGTTAAAAATCATGGGCCTTTCCCGGCACCACTAGCCTTAAACGTAATTCCTTGGGCAGGTTCGTTAAAAGAAGATGGCCATTCTTCCGAAGAGTTAAAAGTTCGTAATGAATCTAGAAAGATTCTAGGATTGAATTCACTTCGAGTATCTGCAACTTGTGTACGAGTTCCAGTACTAACAACCCACTCACTTGCTGTGCATGCGGTATTTGCAAATGAGGTTTCTAGAAAGGAAGCGCAAGAATTATTGGAAAATACGGCAGGCGTTGAATTGGTTGATGACCCGGAAAATTATAAATTCCCTACCCCTGCTGATGTAGTTGGCACCGACCCAACATGGGTTGGTCGGATTCGCAGAAGTATCGATAATCCAAAAGCCCTCGATCTATTTGTCTGCGGCGACAATCTTCGCAAAGGCGCGGCTTTAAATACTGCGCAAATTGCGGAGTTAGTGGCAGCAGAATTTAATTAATTGCGCACTGTTACCCTTATTACATGACGATAGTAATTGCTGGCTCTACTGGGCTGGTTGGATCTGCGATTACGCGCGCTCTGATAGGTCGTGGCGAGAGCGTCATCGGGATAAACCGTAAAGTAGTAGATCTACTTGATCGAAAAGCTACCTTTGAATTTATAAATGCCGCTAAACCTGATTTAGTTATTGATGCTGCAGCAATTGTAGGTGGAATCGGTGCTAATAATAATTTTCCAGTTGATTTCTTAAGTAAAAATATTCAGATTCAGAGTAATTTAATGGATGCGGCACATGCCGCAAATGTTGAGAGGTTTGTGTTTCTAGGATCAAGTTGTATTTATCCAAGAGATTGTGCACAACCAATCAAAGAAGAATATTTAATGACTGGCCCTTTAGAGCAGACAAACTCTGCATACGCAGTTGCAAAAATTGCGGGTATTGAATTAATCCGTTCCTATCGAAAACAATTTAATCGCAAGTGGATTTCTTTAATGCCTACAAATATGTATGGGCCGAATGATAATTTTGATTTAGCTTCGAGTCATGTATTGCCGGCGCTAATTAATAGATTTGTTACTGCGACTGTAAATAGCGACCAAGTTGTTACTTTATGGGGAACTGGATCCCCGAAACGAGAGTTCCTTCATGTTGATGATTTAGCAACAGCAACGCTAATCGCAGCGGAAAAATATGATGATGGGTTACAAATCAATGTGGGCACTGGTGAAGATTTATCTATATTTGATTTAGCCACTTTAATAAGCCAACTATCCGGCTATAAAGGCAAAATTGAGTGGGATAGTTCAAAACCAGATGGCACGCCAAGAAAAGTTTTAGATGTTACAAAAATGAAGAATTTAGGTTGGGCGCCAGCAATTTCGCTAGAGGTGGGTATATCAAGCACGATAGAGTGGTTCAAAGATAATTCGATGGCGAAGAGGTAGACATATGGCTGCGAAAGTTGCGTTCATAACTGGGATCACGGGACAAGATGGTTCTTACCTTGCCGAATTTCTATTAGCAAAAGGTTATGAAGTGCATGGCTTAATTCGTCGTTCTAGTTCTTTCAATACCGGCCGCATTGATCATATTTATCAAGACCCACACGAACCTAATCCAAAGCTACATTTACATTTTGGCGATTTAATAGATGGAGTCGGCTTAACAAATCTAATCCGTGAAATATCACCCGATGAAATTTATAACCTTGGCGCTCAATCACATGTAATGGTTTCGTTCTCTATGCCGCAATACACTGCGCAAGTAGATGGCGTCGGCCCAGTCGGAATTTTGGAAGCTATTCGTGCGATGGGTAAAGATATTAAGTATTATCAAGCGAGTACCTCAGAACTTTATGGATCTACGCCACCGCCACAAAACGAGGAGAGCAAGTTCCATCCAAGGTCTCCATATTCTTCTGCGAAGTTGATGGCATATTGGTCTGCTGTTAATTATCGTGAAGCTTTTGGGATTCACGCAACAAATGGAATTTTATTTAATCACGAATCACCTCGCCGCGGTGAAACTTTTGTTACCCGCAAAATCACCAGAGCAGTTGCCAATATTAAGAGTGGAAAGCAAAAAAAGTTATATTTAGGAAATTTGGATGCAATTCGAGATTGGGGCTATGCCAAAGAATATGTGGAGTCAATGTGGCTCATGTTGCAAAAACCAACCGCATCAGATTATGTAGTTGCAACCGGCGTTGGTGCAACCGTTAAAGACTTTACTGAAGCAGCCTTCTCGCACGCGGGGTTAGAATGGGAAAAGTTCGTTGAGATTGATAAAAAATATGAACGACCAAGTGAGGTTGAAGCCTTAATTGGAGACCCATCCAAGGCAGAACGTGAACTTGGTTGGAAAGCTAAGACGCATTGGAAAGAACTTGCCCAACTTATGGTTGATGCGGATTTAAAAGCTACTAATTAGTTGTAAGCGTTACTAAAGAAATCTCTGGCGGCGATGCCAACCTAACTCGCGCAAACGGGCTAGTTCCCATTCCAGCAGAGACATTCAGCCAAGGTTTATCTC